>JBEGOG010000172.1:0-4485 GCA_041182125.1 Pseudomonadota bacterium | reverse complement strand
GCGGCGATGCCATTTTCTAGCCGCGTGCCGACCGTGTGCAGCCAAGCATTGTCGTGGCTCTTCAGCGCCGAGGCTGTGGGCCAGATGTCGCCAATCAGTTGGCGCACCGCCTCGCCATTGCCCATGGCCAGCTTGCGGCCCATCAGGTCGATGGCTTGGATGCCGTTGGTGCCTTCATAGATCGGGGCGATGCGGGCGTCGCGATAGTGCTGGGCCGCGCCCGTCTCTTCCACAAAGCCCATTCCGCCGTGGATCTGAAGCCCCATGGAGGCCACCTCGACGCCGACATCGGGCGACCAGGCCTTGGCGACGGGGACGAAAAGCTCTTCGCGCAGGCGGGCGGCCTCGCGCAGGGCCGGGTCGATGTCGAGTTGGGCCACGTCGGCGGCGATGCCGGTGGTCAGGCAGATGGCGCGGGCGGCCTCGATGCGGGCCTTCATCAGCATCAGCATGCGCCGAACATCGGGATGGTCGAAGATGTGGGCGGGATGCTCGCCGGTCCAGGCCGAGCGGCCCTGCTTGCGCTCTACCGCATAGGCCAGAGCGCCCTGATAGGCGCGCTCGGCAATGCCAACGCCCTGCATGCCGACATTGAGGCGCGCGGCATTCATCATGGTGAACATATGGGCCAGGCCCTGGCCCTCTTGGCCGACCAACTCGGCCTTTGCGCCCTCGAACAGCATGATGCAGGTGGGGGAGGCGTGAATGCCCAGCTTATGCTCAATGCCGCCGGGTCGCACATCGTTGGCGGTGCCGAGGCTTCCGTCTTCGGCGGTCAGATATTTGGGGGCGAGGAACAGGGATATGCCCTTCACGCCCTCGGGCGCACCGGGCAGTCGGGCCAGCACCAGATGGACAATATTGTCGGCCACATCATGGTCGCCCCAGGTGATGTAGATCTTCTGGCCATAGAGCCGGTAGCGGCCCTCGCCGTCTGGTTCGGCCCGTGTGGTCAGGGTGCCAAGGTCCGAGCCTGACTGAGGTTCGGTCAGGTTCATGGTCCCGGTCCACTCGCCGCTGATCATGCGGGGCAGATAGAGGGCCTTTTGCCGCTCTGAGCCGTGGGCGTGCAGGGCCTCGATCGCCCCTTGGGTCAGCATGGGGCAGAGGCCAAAGGCCATATTTGACGCGTGAATGGTTTCAAAGACCGCCAGTTCCAGCGCCTTGGGCAGGCCCTGACCGCCATAGGCGGGATCGGCGGCGAGGCTGTTCCAGCCCCCTTCAGCAAAGGCCTTATAGGCGTCAGCAAATCCGGGTGCAGCCGTGACCTTGCCATTGGCATAGACCGCGCCATGCTTATCGCCGATCCGATTGAGCGGGGCCAAGACGCCAGTGGCCAGATCGCCTGCGGCTTCCAGAACCGCCGCCATCAGGTCCGCGTCGAAGTCGGGAAAGCCGCCGCCTTGGTTGACTTGGCCGATATTGACCACATCGGTCAGGGCAAAGCTGAGGTCACGAAGGGGGGCGCGATAGGTCATTTGACACTCTCTGAGCGAGCCATTCCGGCAAGGGGCGCTATGCCCCTCTTTAAGATGATGGCCGGTTCGTGCCAAGTCGGTATGATAAGGGAGTTTCTTGATCCCAGCCTCTTGCGTAACCATGGCGTCATGATTAGATGGCGTTAACTGCAACCGAACATATTGCAATTAGGAGATTCCATGTTTCGCTCAATCCTCTTGGCCGCAGCGGCCCTGACCCTGATCACCGCACCGACCGCTATGGCGGCACCAGGTGTGTCGTCCAAGGCCGTTGCGGACATGCCAGCGGGCACCTATGGCATCGACACGACCCATGCCAGCCTGGTGGCCAAGGTCGGTCACATGGGCTTCTCGAACTATGCGATGCGCTTCACCAAGATGGATGCGCGATTCAGCTTCGATCCGGCTAATCCCACGGCGGCCAAGGTGACGGCAACGGTGGACCCCGCATCGATTGATACGGGCAGTGCTAGCTTTGATGAGAAGCTCAAGGGGCCGACTTGGTTGAACACCGCCAAGTTCCCGACCATCAGCTTCGCCTCAACCGCTCTGGTCTTGACCGGTGCCAACACGGGCAAGATGACCGGCGACCTGACCTTCCTTGGCGTGACCAAGCCGGTGACGCTGGACGTGACCTGGAACGGCGTGGGCTCAGGCATGATGCCCGAAACCCGCACGGGCTTTTCGGCCACGGGTGCGATCAAGCGGACCGATTTTGGCTTTGGCACCTATGTGCCGGTGATCAGCGACACGGTCGATCTGATCCTTGAGATCGAATTTACCAAGAAATAGGATCGTTCTTGGCCCGGCCCTTTGGCAGTTAGACGCAAAGGGTCGGGTCTTGCGACGCTGCTATGCGTCACATGGAACCGAGGCTTGTTTGGGTGCTATGGCTTGCGCCGTTCAGTCCCCTTCAATTTTCACGAGACATCCAAATGACCAATAGGCTTCAAGACCGTTACACCACGGTGGCCATTGTGCTCCATTGGCTAATCGCCTTGGTCCTGATCAGTACGATTGCCGTGGCTTGGCAGTTTGACGATGCCAAGGGATTGGCAAAGTTCCAGCTGTTTCAGTTGCACAAGTCCTTGGGCATAACGGTTCTGGTCCTCAGCCTCGCCCGGCTCGGTTGGCGCTTAATCAATCCCGCCCCCGCTCCTTTGGCGAGCCTCAAGCCTTGGGAGAAGTTCCTGTCCAAGGCGGTGCATGTCGGCTTCTACGTCATCATGCTTGGCCTACCCTTGACCGGTTGGTTGGTGGTTTCCGCCTCGCCCAAAAATATCCCGACCCTGCTCTATGGGATCATAGACTTGCCCTATCTGCCTTTCGTCCATGGTCTGGCCCAGGAGCAGGCTCATCATCTGGAAGAACTGTTCGAAGAGGTGCATGAAGCTATGGGCAAGGTGGTCTATGTTCTGACCGTGCTCCATGTCGGCGCGGCGTTGAAGCATCAGTTCATCGACCGGGACAGCGTCCTGTCGCGGATGGTGCCGTTTCTTAAGAAGGCCTGATCCATGTCTAAACTTTCGGCCCTAACCGCTATCGCCGTCCTTTCTCTGACCAGTCTGTCGGCAGCCTCGGCCCTGGCGGCCACCCGCTGGACGGTCGATAAGGCCGCGTCGCGCGTGGGATTTGAGGCGGCTATGAATGGCGAGGGCTTTACCGGCACCTTCAAGCGCTATGACGCCCAAATCAGCTTTGACCCTAAGGATTTGAAGGGCTCCAAGGCGGTGGTCTCGATCGACATGACCTCGGCCTTTACTAACGAGCAGACCCGCGACGAGTCCTTGCCCACCGCCGATTGGTTCAATGCCGCGAAGTTTCCTCGGGCGACCTTTGTCACTAGCGGCTTTACGGCCTTGGGCGGCGGAAAATATCAGGCCGCGGGCGATCTGACCCTCAAGGGCGTGTCCAAGCCGATCGTCCTGCCCTTCACCTTGGTCATCAGCGGTGATACGGCCAAGATGACCAGCGCCATTATCGTCAATCGGCTGGTCTTTGGGGTGGGGCAGGGCCAGTGGAAGACCGAGGAAGCCATTCCAGCCCGGGTGACGGTTCGCATCGCCCTGACGGCCAAGCAGGCCCGGTGATCACGGACGCTGCAGAGGTTGCAGCCAAGGCCCTGACAGAGGGTTCCTTGGTCCTCTTACCGACCGAAACGGTCTATGGTTTGGCGGCTGACGCCAGCAACCCCTTGGCCGTGGCGGCGATCTATCAGGCCAAGGGTCGGCCCAGTTTCAATCCGCTGATTGCCCATGTCGCTGACCTAGAGGCAGCTCCAGCCATCGCGGTGCTCGACGAGCGCGCCCTGAAGCTGGCCCGTGCCTTTTGGCCAGGACCCTTGACCCTCGTGGCACCCATCCGTGCACCAGAGCTGGTCTGTGATTTGGCACGCGCGGGATTAGATACAGTGGCCGTGCGGGTGCCGGGACACGATCTAGCCCTCGCGGTCTTGCGCGCCTTTGGCAAGCCCGTGGTCGCCCCCTCGGCCAACCGGTCTGGCCGCCCCAGTCCAACAAATCTCGCCGATGCGCTGGAAGAGACCGGCTTTGCGGTGGCGGCAGCCTTGGACGGCGGGGCCTGCACGGTTGGGCTGGAGTCCACGGTCGTGGCTGTTTTCGGCGGACAGTTGCAGCTCTTGCGTCCTGGCGCCGTGACCCGCGCTCAGATCGAGGCGGTCGCGGGGCCTTTGAGTGACGATCCTGATGGGTCTGAAGCCCATCGCTCACCGGGGCGTTTGGCTTTGCACTACGCCCCTGATGCGCCTGTGCGACTGAATGTGACCAATGCCTTTCCGGGCGAGGCGTTTTTGGGGTTTGGCACGGTCGGAGCGGGGCCATTGAACCTTAGCCCCACAGGCGAGTTGGCCGAAGCCGCTGCCAATCTCTTCGCCTATTTGCGCGCCGCAGACCGGTTAAAGCCCACAGCTATCGCCGTTGCTCCGATCCCGAATGAGGGACTAGGGGAGGCGATCAATGACCGGCTTAACCGAGCGGCAGGATTTGTG
>JBEGOG010000171.1:0-5180 GCA_041182125.1 Pseudomonadota bacterium | reverse complement strand
GTTTTGCTGTCTTGGCCTAAATTTTTGAAAACAAGGACGGCAAACAAGACCCCCTTCGGCCCTTCGGGCCACTTCCCCCAAGGGGGGAAGATCTGGGTTCTTAAATCTTCCCCCTCTGGGGGAAGTACCCGCGCAGCGGGGGTAGGGGGTTGCATAAGGGACCGGACCTAAACATAATCTACCTATGGATGCGCCTAAACCCACACGCAGAAGGGCTAGAGCTCTAAGGAAGGACATGTCGCTGCCCGAAGTGCTGCTTTGGGTCCAAATCCGCAAGCGCCTGCAAGGCCAGCTCCGGTTCAGGCGTCAGCACCCCTTCGCCCCCTTTATCTTAGTATTGCTCGGAAAAGCGATTAGCCGTGGAGGTCGATGGTCAGGTCCACGATACAGGCGACCATCCTCAAAGAGATCGTTACCGCGATCAGTGGTTGGCAACTCAGGGCATCAAAACCCCACACATTCCGGCGACCGAAGTGCTGAACAATATGGATGGGGTCATCAGCATGATCCTTTTGGCGGCGAACCAACGAGTAGACCCCCTTCGGCCCTGCGGGCCACTTCCCCCAGAGGGGGAAGATCTGGGTTCTTAAATCTTCCCCCTCCGGGGGAAGTACCCGCGCAGCGGGGGTAGGGGGTTGCTTGATAGGGTTTCAATTCTTTATTGCGGTCATGCTGGCAGGACTTGGCCTCTGTCCAGGAACCTTCCTGATAACCACATCGCAAAACAATCTCAGCAGTGGGTTTGTTTTAGACAATTCGGGCCTAGCCATAACAGCGGCCCATGCGGTTGGCGGTGCAACAACCCTTCAAGCGACCTTTGCCAATGGCGATGTTCGCGAGGGCGTGGTGGTCGCCACGGATAGGGCCACCGACCTTGCCCTGCTCAGGATCGATCCAGAGCCAGCCTTGCATCCCCTTGATCTTGCCCAAACGGCTTCGACGGGAACGCGGGTGGTCGCGATCGGCGCGCCCGGCGGAAGGCTCGGTACGGTGACGCGCGGCGAGATCACATCGCGGAACGCCCGGCCCACCGGTCAGATCAGCATCGGTCTGATACAACATACTGCGACATTGGCCCCGGGCAGCTCCGGCGGTCCCCTGCTCAATGGTCAGGGTCAGGTGATCGGGATCAATATCGGTATTCTGACGCCGACCGGACGCCAAGGCGCAATCCCATCCCCCATCAGCTATGCCGTCCCCATCGATCAGGTCCGGCAGGCGATCTTGCGGATGCAGGCATCAGAGCGACGCTCACCCACCCCGCTGCCTTGGGCTCAGCGCGAAAAATCCGCGCAAGGATAGCCTTGGAAATAGAGCAGCGCCGTTAGGTCGCTATGGTCGATCCGGGCGTGGGCCTTGGCTGCCACCACCGGCTTGGCGCGATAGGCAATGCCCAGACCCGCCGCCTCGATCATGGCCAGATCATTGGCCCCGTCCCCAAGCGCGATGGCCGCCTCAAGGCCAAGGCCCAATGAAGCGCTCTCTTCGCGCAAGGCCGCAAGTTTGGCCTCCTTGCCCAAGATCGGTTCTGCAACCTCCCCAGTCAGGCACCCATCGGCCTCAATGAGACGATTGGCCCGGTCCCCGGCAAAGCCCGCCGCCTTGGCCACACGGCTGGTAAAGAAGGTAAAGCCCCCCGACACCAACAGGCACTTGGCCCCTGCCGCCGTCATGGTGCCGATCAGGGTCTTGGCCCCGTCATTCAGGCGTACCCGCTGATCATAGCAGTCCTGCAAGGCCCCCACCGGCAGGCCCTTAAGCATGCCGACCCGCTCCCGCAGCGCCGATTCAAAGTTCAGCTCCCCGCGCATGGCTCGCTCGGTGATGGCCGAGACCGCCTCCTTCACGCCCGCAAAATCGGCCAATTCGTCGAGGCACTCACAGCCGATGATGGTGGAGTCCATATCGGCGATCAGCAGACGCTTGCGTCGCCCCGCTTGAGGCTGAACACAGACATCGACCGGCAGGTTGGCGAGGTGATGGTCCATCTGGTGGCGCAAGGTCCCGACATCGCCCTTGGTCAGCGAAAGGTCGATGGCCCCCGGCCCAAGCAGGGTTCGGCTGGCAATCGGCATCAAGCCCTCGACGAGGCGAGCGGCCTCTTCAGCGGCGGCGGGATCGGGCGAAACGAGGGTCAGGGCGATGGTCATAGGGCCGAGGTAAACCGCCCTTGAATAGGGATCAAGACCAAGCCTTTAAGCGGCCCTTTCATTAGCAGGCCGTTTCATGGTTTTGTCGCGGCCATGACGCCTGAGAAACTGCCGCCCATCACCCTGATCGCTGGCCCCACCGCCAGTGGAAAATCAGCCTTGGCCATCGCGCTGGCAGTGCAGACCGGCGCTGAGATCATCAATGCCGATGCCCAGCAGATCTATGGCGACCTGCCCATCCTGACGGCGGCCCCCTCGCCAGAGGATCTAAGAACTGCGCCGCATCATCTGTTCGGTGTGGCCGAGGCCACCGAAGTCTGGTCCGCCGGCCATTGGCTGCGCGCGGCCTGCGCCGCGATTTCGACTATCCAAGCCCAAGGTCGGCCCGTGATCCTTGTCGGCGGCACGGGCCTTTATTTTCGCGCCCTGACCGAAGGCCTTGCCGATATTCCGGCCGTGTCCGTGGCGGACCGGGACCAGATCGAAGCGCGCTATGATGCTGAGGGCGAGGCCGCCTTTCGACAGGTTCTCGCGGCCCAAGACCCCGCCGCGGAGGCGAGGATCGAACAGGGCGACCGCCAGCGTCTGATCCGCGCCCTCAGCGTCGCTGAAACCAGCGGCCGATCCTTGAGCGACTGGCAGGCCGACACGACATCCGCGCTCACTGGGCAGGACTGGACCGGGGTGGTGATGGAGACCGACCGAGCCCTGCTCTATGACCGCTGCGACGCACGGCTGGTCTCGATGATCGAGGCCGGGGTGCTGGAAGAGGTCTCCGCCCTCGCCGCGCGCGGTTTGGACCCCAAGCTTCCGGCCCTGAAGGCCGTGGGATATCGCGAGTTGGCAGCCCATCTTCGCGGGGAAGTGAGCTTGCCCGAGGCGCTGGAAGCGGCCCAACGCGAGACCCGCCGCTATGCCAAGCGGCAATTGACCTGGTTTCGCAATCAAACCCCTGGCTGGATGAGGCTCACCACCTCCAACCCCGATACCGCCTTGAGGCAGTTTTTTGCGCAAATAGCCGCCTTGACCCCCGGCACGTAGCGTGGCATCACTTTAATCTGTAGTTTCGGAGAAAACTCGTGCTCGCAATCGCGAACGTACTTATCAAGCGGCCGCCTTCGGTTTGATCCTCTGATCAAGCCGTCGTCGGTCGCGTATACAAAGGGCCCCTCGAGGGCCTTTTTCTTTGATCAAACCCCTGTAAATTCCGCCTCTTCCTCTTTCGTGTGATCCCATGACCAAAGCCGCCGCCCAAATTGAGACCCAAACAGCCCAAGCCTCGCGCGCCATGACCGGTGCCGAGATGGTCGTCCGCGCCCTTGTCGATCAGGGGGTAGACACCCTGTTTGGCTATCCGGGCGGCGCGATCTTGCCGATCTATGACGCGCTGTTCCACGAGCCGCGTCTGCAGCATGTTCTGGTCCGCCATGAACAGGGCGCAACCCATGCCGCCGAAGGCTATGCGCGCTCGTCGGGCAAGCCGGGCGTGGTTCTGGTCACATCGGGTCCGGGCGCGACCAATGCGGTGACCGGCATTGTCGATGCCCTGATGGATTCCATTCCCTTGGTGGTCATTACCGGGCAGGTTCCAACCCATCTGATCGGCTCGGACGCCTTCCAAGAGTGCGATACGGTCGGCATTACCCGCTCCTGCACTAAGCACAACTATCTGGTGAAGCGCACGGCGGACCTGCCGCGCATCCTGCACGAGGCCTTCCACATCGCCACCAGCGGGCGCCCCGGCCCCGTGGTCATCGACATCCCCAAGGATGTTCAGTTCGGCACCGCCGACTATTATGGTCCGGACGAGGTGGCCTTCAGCCACGCCTATAACCCCCAGACTAAGGGCGATGATCAGCGCATTGCCGATGCGGTCGAACTGATCGCCAAGGCCAAGCGGCCCGTCTTCTATACGGGCGGCGGCGTGATCAATGCGGGACCCGAGGCCAGCGAACTGTTGCGCGAGCTTGTGGCCCTAACCGGCGCGCCCATCACCTCGACCCTGATGGGCCTAGGCTCCTTTCCCGCCGCTGACCCTCAGTGGCTGGGTATGTTGGGCATGCACGGCACCTTTGAAGCCAACAATGCGATGCATGATTGCGATGTGATGATCGCGCTCGGCTCACGCTTTGATGACCGGGTGACCGGACGTCTGGACGCTTTCTCGCCGGGTTCCAAAAAGATCCACGTCGATATTGACCCCTCCTCGATCAACAAGACCGTCCGCGTCGATATCGGCATTGTCGGTGATGTCGGCTCGGTCATGCGCGACATGATCGCGGTCTGGAAGGCCAAGGGTTACAAGCCCAATGCTGAGGCCCAGTCTAGCTGGTGGGACCAGATCAAGGCGTGGCGCGCGCGCGATTGCTTGGCGTACCGCCCTTCGGACAATGAGATCAAACCGCAATATGCCATCGAGCGGCTCTATGCCCTGACCAAGGACCGCGACGCCTACATCACCACCGAGGTCGGCCAGCACCAGATGTGGGCCGCGCAATATTACCGCTTTGAAGAGCCTAACCGCTGGATGACCTCTGGGGGTCTGGGCACCATGGGTTATGGCCTACCTGCCGCCGTGGGCGTGCAACTGGCCCATCCGGGCTCGCTGGTCATCGATATTGCCGGTGAAGCCTCAATCCAGATGACCATGCAGGAGATCTCGACCGCCATTCAGTACCGGCTGCCGATCAAGATCTTCATCCTCAATAATGAATGGATGGGCATGGTGCGCCAGTGGCAGCAGCTGCTGCATGGCGAGCGCTACAGCCAGTCCTATTCGGAAAGCCTGCCCGATTTCGTGAAGCTGGCGGAGGCTTACGGTGCCGTCGGTATCCGCGCCTCAACGCCGCAGGAGCTGGACGCCAAGATCATTGAAATGATCGACAGCCCCCACCCGGTGATCTTCGATTGCCGTGTGACCAAGCTGGAAAACTGCTTCCCCATGATCCCATCGGGCAAGGCGCACAATGAAATGATCTTGGCCGATATGGGCGTGGATATGAACACCGCCATCGACGCCAAGGGCCGGGG
>JBEGOG010000170.1:0-4487 GCA_041182125.1 Pseudomonadota bacterium | reverse complement strand
CTGATGTCCTGCGGCGGATCGCCTAGGAACGAAGACTATGGCGGACGATACCGGGCGGCTGAATCAACTTCTTGAGCAGACCTCCTTCCTCTACGGCGGCAACAGTGCATTCGTAGAGGCGCTCTATGCGCGGTGGGCGAAAGACCCCGCCTCGGTAGAGCCCTCGTGGCAGGTTTTCTTCGCCGGTTTGCATGAGCCAACCGCTGATGCGGTTGATGCCGTGCGCAAGCCCGGTTGGGTCGGCGGTCAGACCCCTCAGGCCCGTCCCGATTGGCTATCGGCCCTTGATGGTCAGTGGCCTGCGGTCGAGGCGAAGATCGCTCAAAAGATCACCGACAAGGCACCGGCTGCGACGCCCGAGGCGGTTCGTGCGGCCACGCTCGACAGCCTGCGCGCCATCATGATGATCCGCGCCTATCGGATGCGCGGCCATTTAGCGGCCAATCTTGATCCGCTGGGCTTGAACGAAAAGCCTGACACGTCAGAGCTCGATCCCGCCAGCTACGGTTTTTCTGAAGCGGACTATGATCGCCCGATCTTCCTCGATTACGTTCTGGGCCTAGAGACCAGCACGGTGCGTGAGATCGTCTCGATCCTGCGCCGCACCTACTGTGGCAATGTCGGCGTGCAATATATGCACATCTCCGATCCCGTCGAAAAGCAGTGGCTGCAGGAGCGGATCGAAGGCAAGGACAAGGAAATCACCTTCACGCCTCAGGGCAAGGTGGCGATCCTCAAGAAGCTGATCGAGGCCGAGGGCTTCGAGCGCTTCCTGCATAAGCGTTTCCCCGGCACCAAGCGTTTTGGTCTGGACGGCGGTGAGGCCACGGTCCCCGCGCTCGAACAGATCATCAAGCGCGGCGGCGCTCTGGGCGTTGATGATATCGTCATTGGCATGCCTCACCGGGGCCGTCTGAATGTGCTGGCCGCTGTGATGGGCAAGCCCTATCGCGTCATCTTCCACGAGTTCCAAGGCGGCTCTTCGGTTCCGTCTGATATTGTCGGCTCGGGTGATGTGAAATATCACATGGGGGCCTCGTCGGACCGCAGCTTCGACGACAATAATGTCCACCTATCCCTGACCGCGAACCCCTCGCACCTCGAGATCGTCAATCCCGTGGTGCTGGGCAAGGCCCGGGCCAAGCAGGCTGAAAAGCTTCGCCAAAATCCAGAGGGTGGGCGGGGCCACGTGCTGCCCCTGCTGCTGCACGGCGATGCGGCCTTTGCCGGTCAAGGCGTGGTGGCCGAATGTTTCGCCCTGATGGGTCTGAAGGGCTATCGCACCGGCGGCACCATTCACTTCATCGTCAATAATCAGATCGGCTTCACCACCAGCCCCCGCTTCTCGCGCTCGTCGCCCTATCCGTCGGACGTGGCGCTGATGGTCGAGGCCCCGATCCTGCACGCCAATGGGGATGACCCAGAGGCCGTGGTCTTTGCCGCCAAGGTCGCCACCGAATATCGTCAGAAGTTCGGCAAGGACGTGGTCATCGACATGTTCTGTTATCGCCGGTTCGGCCATAATGAGGGCGACGATCCGACCATGACCCAGCCCCTGATGTACGCCAAGATCAAGGGCCACCCCTCGACCCGCGAAATCTATAGCCAGCGTTTGATCGAGCAGGGCGTGGTTACCGCCGCCGAGCTTGACGGTTGGTTGGCCGGATTTGAGTCCTTCCTCGATGCCGAATTTGAGGCCGGTAAGGTCTATAAGGCTGACAAGGCCGACTGGCTGGACGGGGCTTGGAGCGGCCTTGCGCGCCCCGACGGCGATGATCGCAAGTTCGACACCGCCGTGCCGCTGCAAAAGCTCAAGGACATCGGTTCGCGCCTGACCACGGTTCCCAACCACATTGACGTGCACAAGACCGTCAAGCGCGTGGTTGAAGGACGCCGGACCGCAATCGAATCGGGTGAAGGTCTGGACTGGTCCACGGGCGAGCATCTGGCATTCGCGACCCTCTTGGATGAGGGCTTCCCCGTGCGTCTGTCCGGCCAGGACAGTGTGCGCGGCACCTTCGTGCAACGCCATTCGGACCTGATCGATCAGTCCACCGAAGAGCACTATACGCCTCTGAACAATATCCGCCCCGGTCAGGCCCACTATGAGGTCATCGATTCGCTGCTGTCAGAAGAGGCGGTTTTGGGTTTTGAATATGGTTTCAGCCTCGCCGACCCCAACACCTTGGTGATGTGGGAAGCGCAGTTTGGTGACTTTGCCAACGGCGCGCAGGTGGTCGTCGACCAGTTCATCAGCTCCGGCGAACGCAAGTGGCTGCGGATGAGCGGTCTGGTGATGCTGCTGCCCCACGGCTATGAGGGCCAGGGTCCCGAGCACTCTTCGGCCCGCCTTGAGCGCTATCTGCAAAGCTGCGCCGAAGACAATATGCAGGTGGTCAATGTCTCGACCCCCGCCAACTATTTCCACGCTCTGCGTCGCCAGATGCACCGCCCGTTCCGCAAGCCGCTCGTGGTGATGACGCCCAAGTCCTTGCTGCGCCACAAGAAGGCGGTCTCGAAGCTGACGGAAATGGCTGATGGCTCGTCCTTCCACCGCGTTCTTTGGGATGATGCTGAGATCAATCCGGCCCTGACCTCGACCAAGCTGAAGTCGGACGATCAGATCCGCCGCGTGATCATGTGCTCGGGCAAGGTCTATTATGACCTGCTGGAAGATCGCGAAAAGCGCGGCATTGATGATGTCTATCTGCTGCGCTTGGAACAGTTCTATCCTTGGCCCGTTAAGTCTGTGACCAAGGAGCTGTCGCGTTTCAAGAATGCTGAGCTCGTCTGGTGTCAGGAAGAGCCCAAGAACATGGGGGCCTGGACCTTCGTGGATCCTTGGATCGAGCTGACCTTGGCTAAGATGAAGATCAAGGCCAAGCGCGCCCGTTATGTCGGACGTCCGGCCTCGGCCTCGACGGCTGCGGGTCTGATGAGCCGTCACGTGAAAGAACTTGAAACCTTCCTCGGTGAGGCCTTCGCTTAAGCGAGGTCCGCCCTTGGGACGCGACTGCGTCCTGCCGTTTTGACTGGAGTAGATAGACCGATGGCCGACATCATGACCCCCGCCCTAGGCGAGTCCGTTGCCGAAGCGACCGTGGCCCGCTGGACCAAAAAGGTTGGTGATGCGGTCAAGCGTGACGAGATGCTGATCGAGCTGGAGACCGACAAGGTCAGCCTTGAGGTTGTTTCTCCTGCAGACGGCGTCCTGACTGAAATCGTTGCCGCTGAAGGCGACACGGTCTTGCCGGGTGCTCTGCTCGGCCGGGTCACAGCCGGTGCGGCGGCGAGCCCTTCGGCTCCTGCTCCTGCTCCTGCTGCGGCTCCCGTCCCCGCGCCAGCCCCTGCGCCCGTCGCCGTTGCGGCCTCGGCCCCAGTGGCCCCATCGGTGCGCCGCATTGCTGCTGAGACCGGTCTCGACACCAGCACCGTTGCCGGGTCTGGCAAGGATGGCCGGGTGACCAAGGGCGACGCTCTGGCGGCCCTCGAAGCTCGCGCCGCCGCCCCTGCCGTCGCTGCCGCTCCGTCTGCGCCGCGTCCTGTTCATGAGCGTGAAGACCGAGTCAAGATGACCCGCCTTCGCCAGACCATCGCGCGCCGCTTGAAGGAAGCCCAGAACACGGCGGCCATGCTCACGACCTTTAACGAGGTGGATATGAGCGCGGTCATGGCTCTGCGCAATCAGTACAAGGACGTTTTCGAGAAGCGCCACGGCGTCAAGCTCGGCTTCATGTCCTTCTTCGTGAAGGCCTGCGTCGAGGCGCTCAAGGATGTTCCCGACGTCAATGCCGAGATCGACGGCACCGACCTGATCTACAAGAACCATTATGACATCGGCGTTGCGGTCGGCACCGAAAAGGGCCTGGTCGTGCCGGTTGTGCGTGATGCCGAGACCTTGAGCCTTGCCGGTATCGAAAAGGCCATTGGCGCTCTGGGTAAGAAGGCCCGTGACGGCCAACTGTCGATCGACGACATGCAGGGCGGCACCTTCACCATCTCTAATGGCGGCGTCTATGGCTCGCTAATGTCGACCCCGATCCTCAATGCGCCTCAGTCGGGCATCTTGGGCATGCACAAGATTCAGGATCGTCCGATGGTGGTCGGTGGTCAGATTGTCGTGCGTCCGATGATGTATCTGGCTCTTAGCTAAGACCACCGCGTGGTCGCTGGCCAAGGCGCCGTGACCTTCCTGGTCAAGGTGAAGGACTATATTGAAGATCCGCAGCGCCTGCTGCTCGACCTCTAGTCGGCGGGCCGGGGACACCGGTCCTTACCGTTTCTTTTCATTGATCTATCAACGACCCAAAGCGGATTAAAGCCATGGCCCAGTACGACGTCGTCATTATCGGGGGCGGCCCCGGCGGCTACAATGCGGCGATCCGCGCGGGTCAGCTTGGCCTTAAGGTCGCCTGTATCGAGGGGCGCGGCACCCTTGGCGGCACCTGTCTGAATGTCGGCTGCATCCCGTCCAAGGCGATGTTGCA
>JBEGOG010000169.1:0-4497 GCA_041182125.1 Pseudomonadota bacterium | reverse complement strand
GCCCCAGCCATCCTCGACCTCGATGAAACAGCCCGCCGCCTCGGCCATGTCCGAATTGGCCAGATCTGCCAAGGTGCTCATCGGCGCCCAGGCCAGATCGACCTCATCCAGCCGCGCTCCAGCCTGTTCCAAGGTCAGCTTTGCAAAGCCCGCATCGCACAGGGCACGGACCTCTCGGGTCGTGTCGAGGTCGATGATGGGGGCCTCAAATCTCGGCTGGCCGATCATCTCCGGATAGCCCAGCGCGGTCATCATCTTGTCAAAGCAGCTTGGCGCGCGCGGAACGATACAGAGCCAGCGGTCATCAGCGGTGCGGAAATAGCCCGCTATGCCATTGGGCCGATCATTACGTGGCTGAGCCGTGACCACCTCGCCATAGCGCAGATGCAGCGCCAGATCCCAACTGATGGCATAGGCTCCGGCGCGGATCAGGCTGGTCTCCACCAGACGCCCGCGGCCGGTCGATGTGCGCTCATGCAGGGCCGCGAGCACGGCTGACGCGGTGGCCAGCGCCGTCACATGGTCGCCAAAGCCGGGACGCGAGGTGAAGGGTTCTTGGTCTGGCGGGATGGTGGCGTGGGCCACGCCGCTGCGAGTCCAAAAGGCGGTCATGTCAAAGGCGGGCACATCGGCCTCCGGACCGACCAGCCCATAGCCCGTGACTGCGGCATAGATCAGCCGGGGCATCTCAGCCTTTAGACTGTCATAGTCGAGCCCAAGGCGCTTGAGCGAACCGGGGCGGGTATTGGTGATGAAGATATCGGCTTGGCTGAGCAGGATCTTCAGCGCCCGCTTGCCTTCAGGCGTTGCGATGTTGAGGACGATGCCCTTCTTGCCCCGGTTCTCATTGGTAAAGACGGGGTTGCCCGGGCTCTCGGCGGTGTCCGGTTGAAAGGTGCGGGTCGCATCACCGGTCGGGCTCTCGACCTTGATGACCTCAGCCCCCCAGTCGGCCATAACAGCGGCGCAACTGGGCCCTGCGACCCAGGTGGCCATCTCAACGACCTTTAGACCTTCAAGTAGCATGGTCGCCTCCGGTCAATGCCACGCAGGCTGACTAAACATTGGCGCCGGGAGCGACCGTTTCAAAGCTTGTCCGCCCACCCGCGATCATGCCGCCATCGACGACCAAATCGTGCGAATTGATATAGGCCCCCTCGTCGGAGGCGAGGAACAGCGCAGCGGTTGCGATATCGTGCGGTAGGCCCGAGCGATGGAGCGGCGTGGCCTTTGCGAGGTTCTTGGTCAGCTTGGCCATCTTGGCATCGGCATGGGCGGGGTCCAGACCGGCCGATACGGACGATCCTCCAAAAAAAATCGGAGTGGCAATGGCTCCGGGCGAGATGCAGTTGACGGTGATCCCGTACTGACCCAGCTCCATCCCCGCCATTTCCGTGGCCCGCTTAACGCCCGCCTTGGCGATGGAATAGAGATAGCCGCCCATATGGCCACGCAGCGCGGCCACGGAGGAATTGTTGATGATGGCCCCGCGTCCTTGGGCCTTCATGATCGGCGCAGCATAGCGGATGCCGAATAGGACGCTGCCGAGCAGTAGGTCCATGGCATAGCGATAGTCCTCAGCGCTCATCGTGTCAGCGTCACCGCGGGTCGGGCCACCGGCATTGTTGAACAGGCAATCGAGACGGCCAAATCCATCGACCGTGGCCTCAATCGCCGCCTTGATCTGGGCCTCTTCGGTGATGTCCGCGACAATGAACTTGGCATTGGGGCCCAGCGCCTTGACCATGGCCGCGCCCTTGTCGGCATTGCGACCGGCGATCATGACCTTGCAGCCCTCAGAGATGAAGAGTTCGACCGTGGCCTCACCAATGCCGCTCGTGCCACCAGTGATCAGTGCCGTCTTACCGGCCAAACGTCCGCCCATATCACGTTTCCTCTTTTTTCTTGGTTAGAGGTCTAGCATAGGCAGGCGCGCCGACAAGCCGCAGAATAGGCATGCACTCTAGCTGGGCGCGTACCAGATCGGTGAAGTCGGTAAGGGGTTTGGTCTTAGAATGAGGGCGGCTGTTGGTCTGCCTTCTCGACGTCGAAGCTTAAGCCATCGCCCACATTCATATTGTGCGGAATGGCTCGGTCCGGCTTCTGCCCAGCGATGGCCGCTGGGAGGCTCGTTGAATATTTGAAACCAAACCGACAAGAAATATTTCGTTCGGAAGACCAATATCTAGGCCCTGAACTTGGCTTTGGATGCCATTGGCCGTCCGTGTTCGATCTTCGCCACCGTCACGACGGTGGGCGCAATGGCATCGAGGGCCATTGGTCTTAGCATCATGGTTCGCGCTGTAGACAAAAAACCGCTTAGACGCTCTGCTCAGTCGACAGGTCTGTTTGATCGGGCTATTCGC
This sequence comes from Pseudomonadota bacterium, assembly GCA_041182125.1. GTDB lineage: Bacteria > Pseudomonadota > Alphaproteobacteria > Caulobacterales > Caulobacteraceae > CAISGS01. The sequence continues at coordinate 2,131 of JBEGOG010000169.1, read as the reverse complement.
GTAGTGCGGTTTGCGTGGTCCGCGCAGCGCTTAAGTAACAGGACGCAAGATCATGGGGCTGGATATGAAGTTTGACGACGTAATTCTTGGACGCCGCAGCATCCGCGGCTATAAACCAGACCCCGTGCCCCGCGAACTGATCGAGGAAATTCTTCACCTCGCGACCCGCGCACCATCGTCAATGAACACCCAGCCCTGGAACTTCTACGTTCTGACCGGCGAGCCTCTGGACCGCATCCGCAAAGGCAATACTGAGCGCAACCTCGCTGGTGTGCCGCACTCTCGCGAATTCCGCACGGGCGAGGCCTTCACCGAACATCACCGTGACCGCCAGGTCGGTGTGGCCAAGCAACTGTTCTCGGCGATGGGCATTGCCCGCGACGACAAGGATGCGCGCCAAGACTGGGTCCTGCGCGGTTTCCGTCAGTTCGATGCTCCGGTCTGCGTCATTGTCACCTACGACAAGGTCCTCGCAGGAAGCGATGACACGCCCTTCGATTGCGGCGCGGTTACCACGGCGCTGGTCAATGCCGCTTGGAGCCGAGGGCTGGGTGCCGTGATCAACAGCCAAGGCATTATGCAGTCACCGGTCGTGCGCGAGCATGCCGGCATCGCCGATGATCAGGTGATCATGAAGAGCATCGCCCTTGGCTGGCCAGACGAGACCTTCCCCGCCAACGCAGTCGTGTCCGAACGGCGCCCTGTGAGAGAAGCGGCAGTCTTTAGAGGTTTCGACGACTAGGCCCCTCGGGGCGTGACGGCACACAAAAATATAACGGGGGAGGACAGGATTATGACGACACCAGAACAGGTTGGACTATCGTCCGAACGGCTGGCGCGGCTCGATGCGGTTATGAAGCAGCGTTATGTCGATAGCGGAATGTTGCCGGGCATCCTGACCCAGATCTATCGGAAGGGGCAGCACGTCCATACGGGCATGGCCGGTCACATGGATTTGGAGCGGTCCAAGCCCATGCAGGAGGATGCGATCTTCCGCATCTATTCCATGACCAAGCCGATCACGGCTGTGGCCCTGATGATCCTTGTCGAAGACGGCCTGATCGGCCTTGATGACGATGTCCACACCTATATTCCAGAGTGGAAGGCCCTCGGCGTCTATGCCAGCGGGGTCTCGACCCTCGTCCCTGGAATGCCCGAAAACTTCATGACCACCCCAATGGCCCGGCCAATGAAGGTGATTGATCTGGCCACCCACACAGCGGGCCTGACCTATGGCTTCTTGATGCGCACGGCTGTCGATGCTGCCTATCGTCGCCACAAGATCAATGACTTCCAGACCCCCGGCGGCCTAGAGGGCATGATTCAACAGCTGGCCGGGCTGCCATTGGAGTTCTCACCGGGCACACGTTGGAACTATTCCATCTCGATCGACATCCTCGGCTACCTGATAGAGAAGGTGTCCGGCATGCCCTTTGGTGAGTTCCTCCGCACCCGACTGTTTGAGCCCCTCGGCATGGTCGATACCGGGTTCCATTGTCCGCCGGAAAAGATCTCGCGCTTTTCGTCCTGCTACGTCCCCGGCGAAGGCGGCGGCCTCAAGCTTCAGGATGACGCCCAAAAGAGTAGCTATGCCAAGCCGCCCTTGCTGGAATCCGGGGGAGGGGGCCTCGTCTCCACCACCAAAGACTATATGCGGTTCTGTCAGATGATGGTGAAGGGCGGCGCGCTCGACGGGGTGCGCATCCTCAGCCCCAAAAGCGTGGCCCTGTTCAGCCTCAACCACCTTCCCGGCAATCAGGACCTAACCGAACTGGCCCCGGCAGGCGCCTTCTCGGAGTCCGGCTATAGCGGCATCGGCTTCTCGCTCGGCTGCGGCGTCAATATCGATGTGGCCAAGACCCGGCTGCCCGGCACGCTGGGTGAATATTTCTGGGGCGGGGCTGCCTCAACAGCCTTCTGGATCGATCCAAAAGAAGACCTCACGGTCGTCTTCATGACCCAAGTCATCGGCACCGACGCCCGCCTAACCCTGCGCCGCGACCTGCGAACGCTGGTCTATTCGGCGATGACGGAGAGCTTTGCCTGAACCGATACGACTGCGCCCATCCGGATCTGAAAGGGTTCGGATGGCGCGGCAATGCGTCTAGCGTTTAACCGAACGGACTAGTTT
>JBEGOG010000168.1:0-4977 GCA_041182125.1 Pseudomonadota bacterium | reverse complement strand
TGATTATTTTTTCTAAGGCGGATTTGACCATGACTCCGATTTTGATGCTGGGTGCTGGCCGCATGGGCGGCGCTCTGATTGAGGGCTGGAGCCAAAAGGGGGCCTTTGGGCCGTCCGACCTCATTATCCGCGATCCCTATCCGTCGAAAGAGGCGCTGGCCGCTGCTGAAGCGGGTGCCCGCCTCAATCCGGACGACCGCGTCTTGGCTGAGGCCAAGGTGCTGCTTCTGGCCGTGAAGCCGCAGATGTGGCGCGAAGCGGCGGCGCAGATCACGGACCTTCTGGCTCCAGACTGCATCATCGTATCTATCGCGGCGGGCGTTAGAGTGGCTGATATCAGCGCCGCCTTCGGTGGTCGTCTGGTGGCTCGGATCATGCCTACGACAGCCGTCGCGGTGGCCAAGGGCGTGGCCTCTGTCTTTGGCCCACGCCCTGTTCGACCCTGTAGCCGTGACGGTCGATGTCGATGATGAGGCCCTGATGGACTCGGTTGTCGGCATATCGGGGTCCGCACCGGCCTATCTCTATGCCTTTATCGAGGCGCTGGAAGCCACCGGCCCGGCTCACGGCCTGACGGCTGAGGCCTCACGCAAACTGGCGCGTGCGACCATCATCGGCGCTGCGGCTCTGCTCGAGGCCAGCCAAGAAGACCCGGCTGAACTTCGCAAGCAAGTCACCTCTCCCGGCGGCACCACCCAGGCTGCCCTTGAGGTTTTGATGGGTCAAGGCGGCTTTGGCGATCTGCTGACGCGCGCGGTTGCAGCCGCCGTGAACCGGTCGCGGGAGTTGGCCGGTTAGGGCTAGCCCTTGTCGGCCCGGCCATCGCGGTCCATCTGTAGACTATGAACCAGAGTGAGCCCTCCATCCTTGACCGCGCCGCCGATGCGGCCCTTGCGCTGGCCGCGGATCGTCCATGGTCGCAGATCAGCCTCCTAGACATTGCCGCTAAGGCCGAGTTGGGCTTTGCCGACCTCTATGGTCGGGCCAATGGCAAGGGCGCGGTGATGGATCACCTGTCGCGCAGGTTCGATCGGTCCGCGCTGGTCACGGCGGCAGAGCCGGGCGAGGTCCATGATCGACTTTTTGAAGCGGTGATGGCCCGGATCGAGGCCATGGAACCGCACCGCCACGCGCTGATCGCTATTTCCCACGAAGAAGGCCCAGCAAGCATGGGGCCTCGTCTTATATCCACGTCAAAGGCGCTTCTAGAGACTGCTGGGATTAACACTGAGGGATTGAAGGGCATGACGCGGCAGGTTGCCATGACCGCCGTCTGGGCCCGCATTGTGCAGGTCTGGCGCGATGATGACGGGGCTCTTAACCGCACCATGGCCGAGATCGATCAACGCCTGAAGGACCTGCGCCGTCAACTGAGCCGGGTTGGGGCTGGATTTTAAGGGACAAAACAAGGCCCCTGTCGGCCCTTTGGGCCACTTCCCCAAGAGGGGGAAGATCTTGGTTCTTAAATCTTCCCCCTCTGGGGGAAGTACCGGCGAAGCCGGGCTAGGGGGTTTTCAACCCACCTTGAACTGGTCGTGATGACGGATGACTTCCTTGATCACGAAAGCGAGGAACTTTTCTGCGAAATCGGGGTCGAGATTGGCGGATTCAGCGAGGGCGCGAAGCCGTTGGACCTGTTCCACTTCGCGCTTGGGATCGGCGCTTGGCAGGTTCAGTTCGGCCTTCAGCTTGCCGACCCGCTGGGTGCATTTGAACCGCTCGGACAGCATATGGATCAGGGCCGCATCAATATTGTCGATGCTGTTGCGCAGGGTCAGGAGTTCGGGGGGTACGGCGGCGGCCTGGTTGGTCATGTCAGATTCCTGAACCTCTCTCAGCGCCTCGATTCCAAGGCCTAGGTGCCATTTTACAGACCTTGGGTTTGGATGAAATGGCCGAGTGATAAATTGTCCGCGCAAAGAAAAAGGGCGGGGGCCCTGTTTCAGACCCCCGCCCCTTATTTTCAGTCTGTTCTTTTAGAACTTGTAGCCACCGCGCAGACCGAAGGTCTGGGGTGTGTTGGTTACGACATAGGGGCGTGAGTAACATTGGCCACATTGCACATTGCGCGACAGCTCAGCGCGTTCGTCGAGCAGATTGTCGATATAGACCTCAGCCGAGAAGTGCGCCCAATCAATGCCGTAGGACACGTCAACGGTGGTGTAACCCTTGATGTCACCGAGCAGCGCCGCTTCACGTGAGCGGATGTCCGAAGAGGCCGATCCTTGATTGACCACAACCGCTTGGAAGTGCGCGTCGCCATTCATCAGAGGATAGACATAACGGGCCATCATATTGGCCTTGATCTTCGGCGTGACGGGCAGTCGCGTGCCCTTCTTGGCCGAGATCGAATTGCCAGCACCCGTGCAGCTATAGGTCGGGTCATCGATCTTGCAGAGGTTCTTCTGGGTGGAGGCGTCGGTATAGGCCCCGCTGCCCGACAGGGTCAGGCGATCCGTAACGCGGAAGGAGGCGTCCAGTTCCAAGCCCTTGATGCGAGCGTCAGGACCGTTGTGGATTTCGGTGAAGCTGTTTTGACCGAGGAACGCGAACTGGAATGCCTCCCAGTCTTGCATATAGACGGCACCATTAAGCTTCAGCTTCCGGTCCATCCAGCTGGTCTTGAAGCCCAGTTCAGTGTTGGTCAGGAAGTCTGCCTGGTAGGGCGCAATGGTCGAGCGGCGATTGATGCCGCCGGGACGGAAGCCCTTGGACCAGGTCGCATAGACCATTTCGTCGTCTGATGGCTTCCAGGTCAGGTTCAGACGATGGATCGTGCCATTGTCTTTAACCCGCTTAGGCTCGACCCGGCCGTTGATGAAGGTGCCGAGGTTGGTGCAGGGCGAACCTGACACTGCCGCAGGCAATAGGGTACCGGTACCACCATCGCGCACCGTTTGGCCTGTGCTGGTATAGCAACCTGCCACGCCGGTCCGGGAGCTGCCTGCGCCATTGTAGGGCGGGCCCGCAGGATTGCGACCAAAGCCGAAGAACCCGATCAGCGAGTTGTCATACTTATAGGACCGCAGACCGCCGGTGACGGTCAGGCTTGGTAGGATGTCGTAGCTGACTTCACCGAAGACGGCATAGTCCTTGTCGACCCGGTCTTGCTGGGTCAACCAGATGGTGCCGGGGAAGCCGTTGACGGACAGGGCCGAGCCGAGGCCTGCAACCTGATAGTCCTGATGGATCGCGTGATCTTGCTTCTGATAGAAGGCACCACCGACAACGCGAAGGGGCTTGTCCTGCGGCGAAGAGATCCGGAACTCGTGGCTTTCCTTGGTGAAGTCGTCCTTACCCACAATGTGCTGGCTTGGCAGAACCGGATTGCCCGCATTGTCCGTCACATAGAGGTAGCCCGCGATCCCGCCGTAATCGGCATAGAGGGCGTCATAGGCTTCGGCATAGTCGGTATAGTCGCTGTTGGAGTCGATCTTGCGCGTCATATAGGCACCGGCATAGGTGGTGTCCCAGTTGCCGATCTTGCCTTCGATGGTCAGAGCGCCCTGTACGAAACGGTCGTGACGATTTTCTTCACCAAAGTGCTGAACCTGCAGATCGCCGACGCTGGGGTCCGAGCCGAAGGTGCCATTGTTCTTTTGGTCTTGCGCGAAAATGGTCGCAGTCGCGGTCCAGTTGCTGTCGAGGTCAACCTTCAGGGCTGCGCGGCCACCATAGATGTCGACGTCATTGTAGTTCTTCTTGACGTACTTGGCATTGCTGACGCTCAGGCCGCCGGGCTGGGGCAGGAAATTGCGAGTGCCCGCGACATTGTCGATATAGCCTGCATCGTGCTTGTAGAAGCCGACCAGACGGCTCGAGACCTTGTCATTGATAGGCAGATTGACGAAGCCTTCAATCTTGTGACCGAAGCCGCCGTTCTTGACGCGGTTCAGTTCGGCATCGATCGCACCATAGACGCCCTTATGGTCAGGCTTATTGGTGATGATCCGAATGGTACCCGCTTGCGAAGATGCGCCGTAGAGGGTGCCTTGCGGACCGGCGAGGGCTTCGATCCGGGCAACGTCATAGACGTGCACATCCAGCGCGCCGTCGATGGTGGTGACGGGCTGTTCGTCCAGATAGACACCGACGCTGGGCAGCGAACCAGAGTGGTTGCCGTCGCCGCCGCTGGCCACGCCGCGGAAATAGACCTGCGAGGTGCCGGGCTGGCCGGTCTGGAACGAGACGCTGGGCAGCATCTTGGTATAGTCGTTGAAGTTGGCAATGTTCAGCTGATCGAGCTTCTGGGTGCCTAGGGCCTGAATGCTGATGGGAACCGTCTGCAGATTTTCACTGCGCTTTTGCGCCGTGACGATCACCTCATCCACATTGCTCGCGGTCTCTTGCGCGAAGGCTGCACCAGCTGAGCTCAGCATGGTGGACGCCATCAGCACGGCAAAACCGGCACGGGTCATAGGATTGCGACGATTGGAATTCATTGGAGGCCCCCTTAAACAATAGTTTTTATCGTCGCTAAAAAGACCCTGCCTGTGCAAGGCGCAAATCCATTTGTGACGTGTCCGTCATGATTTAACGCATTATTGTTGTAAATTAGTCATGTGCTGTGGACTTTATGCCCTAGCGGAACCAGTTTTCAGCGATCTCGCCAAGCGCCTCGCGCAGGGGGGCGAGATGGGCCTCATAGGGGCGCCATTGACCGACGCCATCGCGGTTGATCGGACGACGGACCTGTTCGCTGCTGGCGGTGCGCACAGCGCGCTTGGTCTCATGAAACTGCAGGCAGGCCTCTTCGAAGGGCAGGCCCAGATGGTCCAAAAGGGCACGGATCTGGGTTTCGGGTTCGTCCAGCAGGTCCTCGTGGATCACCCGATGAACCCGTCCGGGCAAGGTCTCGTCCAGATGACGCATCAGCCGCACATAGTCGCCATAGTACCGGCCCATATCCTCCAAGCTGTAGGAGAAGCTCTGGCCCCGCGCGAAATGCTGGCGGAAGTTGGAAAAGCAGCAGTCCAT
>JBEGOG010000167.1:0-4926 GCA_041182125.1 Pseudomonadota bacterium | reverse complement strand
GTGGTCGTGGTGTTAGACGATGGGGTTACGATCACCCCGCCGACAACTTGGCCCGGCCCCTTAACGGTCACGTAAGCGAGGCTGCCCTCGAGCCTCAGTGGACCCAGATAGGCCTTTGCCATGATCGGTGCGCTGACCAATGTTGTGTCCGAGTTTTGATCATAGTCTCCAACGGAGTAGTCCACTCCGGTCGTCATTTCGAACTGTAGGGGGTGAACAGGTGGCGATTGAAGGGCCGCTAACAGCGGGTCAGAGAAAGCCCTATCCGACACCTCGGACGCTATCGCGGTCGCGTGATTGAGGGCGGATGCAACCAAACCAATTCCGACGACCGCGAAACCCTTCAGCAACCAAACCAATTCCGACGACCGCGAAACCCTTCAGCTTGATCCTGTAGCTTGCGTGCAAATTCACCGAGCGACCCCATTCGCCTGGGCATGGCCTGCTCAGACTCTTGTGACAGACGCCTGCCTTAGGCATGTCAGGTGACCCGTGGGCCAGACAGTCGAGCGGGGCAGGCACTCATCTCTGAGGTCGTTGATATTGCCTAAGGCTTCGACAATACGATGATAAATATCAACAGATTAGGACGTTATGATGCCTTGTCTAGATCGGCCTGGGGTAGAGTGTCTTTTTCCCCTGCAAGATGTTTTGGAAAGACAAGGCTGGCCTGACGACCAAAGACCAATCGATTGACGCTGAGCGCGAAGACAATACACCCAATCAACGTCACCAACATCAGGTGGATGTAGTGGATAGGCGTCCAGCCAAAGGTGAAGAACGCATAGAGCAGGGTGCCGAAAATCACCGCGCCTATGACCGCGCGGCCATCCACATTTTTGAACATCAAACCGACGATGAAGGCCGAGAGGATCGGCATGGACAACAGGCCGTTCAACTGCTGAACCAGATTGATGATCGAGGCTGCGCCCATATAGACCGGCACTAAGGCTACCGACAGGACCATGAAGGTGATGGAAATGATGGTGTTCAGTCGGCCCACATCTGGCTTTTCCGCAATGAACTTCTCATGCAGATCGCAGACATAGAGCGTGACCGATGAGTTCAAAACCGAGGTGTAGCTGGTCAGAAGGGCGGCGGCCATGAAGGCGGCGAAGGCACCCGATAGCCAACCGGGCATGACGAGGGCGACCAACTTGCCATAGGTCGCATCTCCAGCATCGCCAAACAGCTTGAAGGCGACGACACCGGGCACCACGACAATAGCGGGGATGAAGATCAGGCGAATGACGGCGGCGGCTAGAACGCCTTTCTGCCCCTCTTTCAGATTGGGTGCCGCCATGGCGCGCTGGGTGATGGTCTGGTTGGTGCTCCAATAGAACATCTGGATGAAGATCATGCCGGTCAGCAGGGTCTGCCAAGGGATGGGCGAGTCCGGTCCACCGATCATGCTTAGGCGCTCAGGCGGAATGCCAGAGAGATCAAAATTGATCGCGGCAAGACCAAGGATCACCACCAAGGCGGCCATGCCCAAGACCCCGACGCCCGAGATGGTGTCATAGACCGCCACAGCGCGCAGGCCGCCGCCAATCGCATAGCCTCCGCCCAGAACGGCCATGGCGGTCGCGATATAGACCAGCGGGATATCGATCCCGAACATGGTCTTGAGGAACAGCGAGCCGGTATAGAGCATGATCGGCAGATAGATGAACACATTGCCAAGCAGGAACAGGACCGAGACCACCGCGCGCAGATGTACCGAGCCATATTTGCGCTCCAAGAGCTCGGTCGTGGTCGTGCAATTGTTGCGGTAATAGATCGGCAGAAAGATCCAGCAGAGCATCAATAGGCCGACAATGGCCGATAGCTCCCACCAGGCCAGTAGCAACATCTGATTGCCGTTCATGCCGACCAACTGATCCGTCGAGAGGTTGGTCAGGGTGATCGAGCCCGCGATGAAGGGCCATGTCAGGTTGCCGCCAGCTAGAAAATATTCGCGGTTGGAGTCGCTAGACCGGCCGCCCATCCGCGAGACCTGCCAGGCTGTTAGCACCGCCATGAGGGCTGTCAGGCCGAGAAATACGGCCCATTGGATGATGTTGGTCTGCATAGTCCCCACCCATTCTTATATTTTGACGTCAGTTGAGGGTCTTGCAGGGGCGGTCGTCAATCGGATTATTGGACGGATGGTCAAGACAGGCTGGCGAGGCTAGCCTTTGTCCCAGACAATGATGGGGCGGATTCGACAATGACGGGGTTGCGGTTTCGGCTGGACGCGGGCGGGGACACTATGGTGTTCAGCGCCAAGGCGAGCGAACCACCAGCCTTGGTCTATTGGGGTCCCAGCCTTGGCCACGGGACGGACCTTGCGGCGATAGCGGCGCTTTCTCAAAGACCCGTTCCTCACGGCATGCTCGACGGCGGCGAGGTGTTGGATCTGGTGCCTGACGCGGCGCGGGGCTTTCTGGGCACCCCCGTTGCACAGCTTCATCGGTCGGGTGATCTGGTCCTGAGCCAGTTTCAGGTCGTGTCCTCTGAGGTCCAGGGCCATCGAGCGAGTCTGTTTCTGTCTGATCTGCTCGCGGGGGTGGCCCTTCAGCTTGACTTAGAGATGGATGCCCAGACTGGCGTCGCGTCTTTCCGCAATCGCCTGATCAATCAAGGTGCCTCGAGCCTCACCGTGGACTGGCTCGCTGCGGTTTGCCTTCCGCTCGACCATGACGAACTTTTGGCCTTTGAGGGGCGCTGGGCCAACGAAGGGCGGCCCTATCGGCTGCGTGTTCCGGGTGGCCTGTGGGTCAGTGAAAACCGGACGGGGCGCACCTCGCACCATGCCCCGCCGCTGCTCGTCGCGGGAGAACCGGGCTTTAGCGACCAACATGGAGCGGTCATCGGCTTGCATCTGGCCTGGAGCGGCAATCACCGCATTTTGGTCGAGCGCCTGCGCGATGGACGGGTCCAGATGCAGGCCGGGGAACTGTTCTTGCCCGGGGAGATGACCCTCGCGGCCGGCGAGGCCTATCAATCTCCGACGCTCTATGCGGCAAGGTCCAGCGCGGGCCTCAATGGACTCAGCGACCGGTTCCACCCCTTTGTGCGGCAACAGATCTTGGGGGGGCGGCTGGCAGGAAAGCCAAGGCCGGTCCATTTCAATAGTTGGGAAGCGGTCTATTTCGATCACGACCCAGCGGTCCTGTCTGATCTCATTGGACATGCAGCAGCGGCGGGCGCTGAGCGGTTTGTGCTCGATGACGGCTGGTTCTTAGGACGTAATAACGACCGCACCAGTCTGGGCGACTGGACCCCCGATCCGATTAAATACCCCAAGGGGCTCGGTCCTCTGATCGCGGAGGTCCACGCCGCCGGGATGGGTTTTGGGCTTTGGGTCGAGCCAGAAATGGCCAATGCCGAGTCCGACCTTCTGCGCGCCCATCCCGATTGGGTGCTTGGCGTTGCTGACCGGGTTCAGCCACTCGGGCGTGGGCAATATGTGCTCGACCTTACCCGTCCTGAGGTTCGCGCGGCTATCTTCGCACAGCTGGATCGGCTGCTCAGCGACAACGATATCAACTATCTGAAATGGGACATGAACCGCGACCTGACCCATCCGGTCAGCGGCGGTAAGGCGGCGGTGCACCGTCAGACCCTTGCGGTTTATGGGCTGATCGATGATCTACGGGCCAAGCATCCCCAGGTTGAGATCGAGTCCTGCGCCTCTGGCGGCGGGCGAGCGGACTTCGAGATCTTGCGGCGCACGGACCGGATCTGGACATCCGACTGCAACGATCCGGTTGAACGCCAAGCCATCCAGCGCAGTTTCAGTCTGTTTTTTCCACCAGAAATTATGGGCGCCCACGTCGGCCCGCGTTCAAGCCACACGACGGCGAGAGACACAGCCATAGGCTTTCGCGCCTGGACGGCCTTCTTTGGTCACTTCGGTATTGAGGCCGATCTTCGTGCCATGACGTCACGCGAGCGAGATCTGTTGGCGCAGGTCATTGGGCTCCATAAACAGCACCGTACCTTGCTCCACGCGGGCCGCACCTTGCGCCTGTCTCATTCCGATGCCGGAATGACCGCCATGATGGTGGTGGGTGAGGTAGAGGCCGTGGTCAGCGCCGCACAGGTTGGAACCCCAGCGACGGCGACGCTTGGACCCCTTCGGCTCGCCGGTCTTGATGAAGCAGCGACCTATCGTGTGACCCTGCTGAACCCACCGGTCCATCCGCAGCGGACCATGAAATCTACACCACCAACCCTGTCCGGTCAGGCGTTCGAAACCTCGGGTGCCGCTTTGATCCATCAGGGGCTGCCTCTGCCGGTCCTTCGCGCGCAAGAGATTGCCGTCTTTCATCTGGAGCGTCTGACATGACGGCCCATTGCGTCGCAGATGCTCGCTGCGCTCTAGGGGAGGGTCCTTGCTGGGACCCGCGCGACGGACGGCTGTGGTGGGTCGATATCGTGGGCCGCAAGGTCCATTGGTTTGAGCCGTTATCCGGCGAGACTGGGAGCCTTGAACCGGGCGATCAAATCACCGCGCTGGGCCTTCGCCGGGCGGGGGGATTTGTGGCCGCGACGGCGGCAGGAGCGGGCATTTTCGATCCGCAGTCTGGGCGTTTTAGCCGGCGCTCCCCCACCCCGAACGAACAGCCGAGCAATCGCAGCAATGATGGTAATGTCGGCGCCGACGGCAGCTTCTGGTTTGGTTCTATGCATAGTGAGGCGGCGGAGCGGTCGGGGGCGGTCTTTCAGGTCAAACCAGACTGGTCGGGCAGGGCGGTTGTTCGCGACTGGGGCATCACCAATACGCTGCGGACCAGTCTTGATGGGCAAAAGCTCTATGTCGCCGACTCTCTCGAACAGACGCTCTATCGCTATGACATTACCGACGAGGGCCTTGGCGGGCAGCAGGTCTTTGCCCACACGCGAGGGCAAGAGGCAACACCTGACGGTTCAGCGGTGGAC
>JBEGOG010000166.1:0-4586 GCA_041182125.1 Pseudomonadota bacterium | reverse complement strand
CAGGCGCCCCTCTGCATCCGTATTGCCGACCTCAATGGTTAGGCCCTTGCGCGAGGCCAGCACATCGCCGGGTCTCATGGCATCGCCAGAGATCGCGTTCTCGACCACGGGCACCAGAACCGTCAGACGAACCCGAAGCTCAAGGCTCATGATCATTTGGGCCAGCGCCAAGGCATGGGCCGCGCCGCCCATATCCTTCTTCATCAGCCTCATGCCCGCCGAGGGCTTCATATCGAGGCCTCCGGTATCGAACACCACGCCCTTGCCGATGATGCAGATATGCGGGTGATCGGCCTTGCCCCAACCGATCTCGATCATTCGGGGTGCGCGGGCCGGATCGGCGGCGCGTCCAACCGCATGGACCGCCGGATAGTTTTGGCTTAGCAGGTCGTCGCCGGTAATGACGCTGATCGTGGCGCCATAGGTCTTGGCCAGGTCGCGGGCTATGGTCTCGATCTCGACCGGGCCCATGTCGTTGGCCGGTGTGTTGACCATGTCCTTGGCCAAGGTGCAGGCGTCTGCAATGGCACCGATCTCGGTCACATCGACACCCTTAGCCGCGATCAGCCGCGCCTTAGGTTGCGACTTGGCTGCCTTATAGCGCGTGAACCCGTAGAGACCGAGCGACCAGGCCAAGGCGATGGCGGCGGGGCTGTAGCCTGCAGGTGCCGAAGCGACCTGATACTGGCCCTCTGGGAGCTTTGCCGCTAAGCCGCGAAAGGCCATAGCGTCCAAGGCACTGACAGCCTTTGGGGCGGTGCCCAAGCCAAACAGGACAGAATCTATTTCGCCGTTCGGCTGGGGAACGAGCAGGATCTCGCCTGCCCGGCCCTTAAATCCAGAAATGTCAGCAAAGCGGCGCATCGCGTCGGGGCGCTGGCCGAAGAAACCCGAAAGGTCGGCCTCGTGCAGGGCGTGGATGGGCAGAACGACGCCCTCTTGGGCCGTGGACAACAGGTTAGACATGCAGAGCCCTTAAAGACAAAATCAACCGACAAACCCGCTTGGGTTAACACTTAATTGAACGCACCCAGAGATAGTGATGAGAGCATTCGAAGGATGTTACCTCTCATGTGTCCCACGCGCACCCCCATCGCAAGCCCTAGGCCGCATCAGATCGCGGTCGCGGCCCTGTTGACCGTGATCTTGGGGCTGGGCCTTAGCGTCCCGACCGTCGTTTGGGCCTCTGAGTCAGCCACCCCCACCAAGCCGATGACGAAGGATGCTGCGGCCAAGCCTATGCCCAACACCCGCGCCTCGGCGAAAGATCGGCAGCAGGCTGACCGGCTAGATCCCTTGGCCCGCGCCGGTTTCTGGGCCCAGCAATATAGTCTGGACGAAACCGACCTTGAGGCCGGAACCCGTCTGGCGGCGGCTCTGCGCGGTATTGGTCAATATGACGAGGCGGTAGAGACCGCCAAGCAGGTCTTGGTGTCTGATCCCAAGGCCTATGACGCGCTGCTGGAATGTGCCCGAGCCTATACGGCGGCGGGGCAGGGCTTCTATGCCATCGACCCGGCAAGGAAGGCGGTAAGCCTGAAACCCAGAGACTGGCGGCCCTTGTCTCTTTTGGGAGCAGCCTATGAACAGGTCGGCCGCGATGCCGATGCCATTGGTGCCTATGTGCAGGCGCTGAAACTGTCGCGAGACAATCCCGCGGTCCTGTCCAATCTGGCCCTCTATTATGCCGGCCGGGGTGACTATGGCCGCGCTGAGGGGCTACTGCGTAAGGCGGTGAGCCAGCCGGGGGCGACGGTGCAGATCCGCCAGAACCTCAGTCTGGTTCTGGGCTATCAGGGCAAGATCGGTGAGGCCGAAAAGATTCTGCGCGAGACCCTACCCCCCGCCATGGCCGACAATAATCTGGCCTATCTGAAGGCGGCATCCAGCCTCACGCCAAGGCCTTAAGGGCCCCTATTGATTGCCCAACAGTTCCTGAACCTTGATGATTGCGGGTCCAAGGATCACCGTGAACAGGACCGGCAAGAAGAACAGGATCATCGGGACGGTCAGTTGTGCGGGCAGGGCAGCAGCCTTTTTCTCCGCTGCGGAAAGGCGCAGTTCCCTATTTTCCTTGGCCATGACCCGCAAGGCATTGCCCAGCGGCGTGCCATAGCGCTCGGCCTGGATCATGGCGGTGGCCACCGACTTGATGCCCGGATGGTTGACCCGTTTGGCGAGCCCCTCATAGGCCATGCGCCGTTCGGGCAGGAAGCTGAGTTCCGCCACCAGCAAGATCAGTTCTTCGGCCAGAGCGATGGAGGTGGGGCCAATCTCTTGCCCGACCTTTTGCATGGCAACCTCAATCGACATGCCGGACTCCACGCAAATCAGCAGCAGGTCCAAGGCGTCAGGCCAGGCGGCAACGATGGCGTCCCGCCGCTTGGCCGCAGCATTGGTGATATAGAGGTTGGGCAGATAGAACCCGATGGTCAGCGATCCCAGACAGGCGCAGATCTTGGTCAGGGTCGGCAGGCCAAAGCCTTGGATGAAAAACAGATAGAAGGTCACAAAGCCTGCCGAGATAAACGGCATGGAGAAGCGAAAGAAATAGAAGGTCGTGACCGGGCGAGGGCCACGAAACCCCGCGCTCGCAAGGTTCTCGATCACCTTCGGATCTTCTAGTAAGCGCCGCAACTTGAGCGCTTCGACCACGCCTTTGAAAAAACCCTCGTCCGTATGGCGCAGATTGGAGCGCCCCTTTTTGGCTAGGGCCTCGCGGCTCTGTCGGCGTAGATCATCCCGGTGACGGGTGACCAGTTTCATGCGCTTTTCTAGCGTGCCGCGTCCGAACAGGGGCGATGCAAGGGTCAGGAGCGTCGCGAAGGTCACAACGCCCACAAGGGCTGTGAGCATGTTGTTGGGGTCTAGAACCGTCTCGGTAAAGCTCATAGCTGCCCCTAGATCTGGAAATTGATCATGCGGCGCATCACAAAGATGCCCAGTGACATCCAGATGAGACCGCCCAGCAACATCAACTGGCCCTTGGGCACGGTGAACATCAAAGACATATAGGCCGGAGAGGTGACGCTGATCAGGATGATCACAGCAGGCGGCATGGACCCGATGATAAAGGCCGAAGCCGTCGCCTCCGACGACAGGGCCTTGATCTTTTCCCGCATCAGCTTGCGGGCGCGCAGAACACTTGACAGGTTGCCCAGAGCCTCGCCCAGATTGCCGCCGGCCTTTTGCTGGATGGACAGAACCACGGTGAAGAAGCGCAGTTCTTGGGTCGGGATGCGCTCTGACATTTGCGCCAAGGCCATTTCGACCGTTCCGCCCAAGGTCATGGTCTCGACCAACCGCCGAAATTCACCGGCCAAGGGCTCGGGACATTCATGACCGATGATCTTGAGGCAATCGTTCAGGGGCAGGCCAGAGCGAATGCCCCGAACAATGATGTCGATGGCATCTGGAAAGGCTTCGGTAAAGGCCTTCAAGCGCCGCTTGACCAGGTTGCCGAGCACCCATCTGGGCAAACCAAATCCCGCGGCAAAGCCAAGACCGAGGGCGAGCAACAGTTTGACCTTGAGGGCAAAGGCCAACAGCAGCACGCCGAGCCCTACGCCTGCGCTGATGACCATGAAGTTTCGAGGGGTGATCTTGAGGCCCGCCTGCTGGATCTGGGCCTCGATGGACTGGGTCGCCTTGACCTGTGCCTTGGTCTGTCCCCGCAGGGTCTTGAGCATTTGCCTGCGCCGTCCCTTGACCGGGGCGGTGCCTGAGCGGGCACGCGCGGTGGCGGCGGCCATGGCGCTGGCCCTTTTGATCATCCGGCCGCTGGGCTTGCGGTTCCCTGACAGAACGAGCCCGAGTGTCCCAACCATCGTAAAGGTCAGGATCGCTACCAAAAGGACGAACGAGACATTATCCATCCCTATTCGGACGCGTCCAAGGCATCGGCGAGCTTGCGCTCCAGCCCGTAATATTTGGCCCGCTCCCAAAAGCGCGGGCGGCCAATGCCGGTGGATCTGTGTCGCCCGATCAGGCGCCCGTTCTCATCCTCGCCGGTAATCTCGAAGACGAACAGGTCTTGGGTGATGATCACATCCCCCTCGAGGCCCACCACCTCGGTAATGTGGGTGATGCGGCGCGAGCCATCGCGAAGGCGGGCGGCCTGAATGATGATATCGACCGAGCCGACAATCATTTCCCGGATATTTTTTGACGGTAGGCCGTAGCCGCCCATAGTGATCATCGATTCAAGGCGGCTGATGGCCTCGCGCGGCGAGTTGGCGTGTAAGGTGCCCATCGAGCCGTCATGGCCGGTATTCATGGCCTGCAGCAGGTCAAAGGCTTCTGGCCCTCGGACCTCGCCGACAATGATCCGTTCAGGCCGCATGCGCAGGCAGTTCTTGACCAGATCGCGCATGGTGATGGCCCCGCTGCCTTCCAGATTGGGCGGGCGGGTTTCGAGGCGCACCACATGGGGCTGTTGAAGCTGAAGTTCGGCCGCGTCTTCACAGGTCACGATCCGCTCGGTCGGATCGATGAAATAGGTCAGGCTGTTGAGCAAGGTCGTCTTGCCCGAGCCTGTACCCCCCGAGATCAGGATGTTGCATCGACAGGCGCTGATCACCTTTAAG
>JBEGOG010000165.1:0-4612 GCA_041182125.1 Pseudomonadota bacterium | reverse complement strand
GCCACGATCAGAATTCGGCGGGGGTCAGGAGTTCAAGTCCGGCGCTCGATCCAGATCGAGCAGAGGAGAGCAACCGAACCATTTCGATATTCGACGTTCGGAGGGTCTCATCTAACTGCCCAATTGGCAAGGGAAATCGCTCTTGACCTGATTCGCGCACCCAATCCCTGACCTTACGGCATCGGCGCGGCGTGGCGAAGTTCCAGTCCGCGGGCATGGCGGCGTTGGAATCCCTTCCAGACGGTCACCCCATTTGTTGCGGTGCTATAGGCCCCATAGGGAGCCTTTGGGTCATAGGCCCAGACCCCATCATCTGACGCGATGGTCGCGACATTGAGGTAGCTGTCGAGGTCGCTCTTGCCATTCAAAGCCCTGTTCAGGAAGGCCGTGATGAAGTGCAGATTGATGGCATTGATCCGGTCCGTCCGCCAAATCGGGTCGGCAAACCAGTCCTGATCCCAAAGCTGGCCCATCATCTCTTCGGGCACAGGCCCGAGCCCGACCGAGTGGCCTGCCTCATGGAAGGTCAGCAGATAGCGGTCCGAATTGACCGCGCCGCCAAAGATCGCCTTGGCACCGGTTGTATAGTCCACCGTCTGGTCATGATCGCCCGCAATAAGCAGCACGGGGGCTTTGATATTGGCAAGGCCCTCTGCGTTCCAAGCCCCCATCGAGCCCCCGGCGGGGGCCATGGCGACGATGGCCTTGACGCCCGCGACCTTGCTCAAGGCCTCATCTGCACCGCCCTTGGCAATCTTGGCGACCTCTTGGCCCGGGCCACCGCCGAACCTGATGGTCGGGCCATTGGCATCGAGTGTCGCGCCCCCTGCTGTCACGACGCCATAGCCGCCCATCGAATAGCCGATCAGCCCAATCTTGCTCGCGTCAATCTGCTCACCGAGCAGGGCCGGGAGCGTTCGGGCAACATAGCCAATATCGAGCGGGCGGCGCAGGAAGGGCGCGGACCGGACCACAGCTGTGGAACGGTCAGGATCAGGGTCCTGATGATAGATGGCTGCGACGACATAGCCCTTGGAGGCGAGGTTCTCGGTCAGCCAAGTCATGCCAATCGGCGTGTTGCTATAGCCATGGGAAACAATGACCAGCGGATGGCCAGAGCCTTCAGGCTTGGCGTTCTTGATGGCTAGACCCGGAACGGTGAAGGCTGCGGCAGGGCGCGGCGGTTCACCGCGAAACTCAGAGCTATAGGTGACGGGCTTGGCGCGCTTTGAGGTCGCCGCCGGATACCAGATGTCGATCCGCAAGGTCCGATCGGTCTTGGGAATGGCACCGGTCTTAGCGTCAAACAGCTCCAGATTGGCCTGCTGCGGCTGGATCAGGGTCAGGGTCTTATAGCCGACCGCATGGGAGCCGAGAGCCGCCAACTCTGGTGCATCGATGCCGGGACGGCTGGGCGGGGACGCGGCAAAGACGGCGGATGAGGCTAGGGACAGGATGATGGCCAGGGGCAGGAAAGGACGCGTCATCCAGGACCTCAATGTCTAGGGCGTTGAACCTGCCAAACAGGTCATCAAGCCGTTCAAGATCTGAGCCTTATGCCAGTCAATCGGGCCTTTGTCATATCGAACGGAAAGATAGATAATTCAGCGGTTTCCCCAGAAATGAAGGCCTTTTGAGCCCCTGCATCTCGCAAAAAAGCACTGCATCGAAAAATGTTATGACTTGCTGTCGGTTTGCGCCGTGGATTTTGACCGGCTCTGGCCTATCGTCGACCACTATTCATCGCCAGAGCCGTCGCTGAACTAAAGGACCGAATATGACCCTGCTGAAATCCTATATTGACGGTCGCTGGGTGTTGCCGGTCAGCGGTAAGGGCCGGATGGATGTGATCAATCCCGCCACCGAAGAGGTGGTTGCTGAGATCGCCATCTGCGAGGCGGACGATGTCGATCTGGCGGTCATGGCCGCGCGCCGCGCCTTTGCCGAGTTTGGTCTGACGACCTATGCCGAGCGCAAGGTTCTCGTGCAAAAGCTGATCGCGATCTTCGAGCGGCGCTATGACGAGATGGTTAAGGCCATCACGACCGAGATGGGTGCCCCCTTCGATCTGTCGCACAGCAGTCAAGCGGCCTGCGGCCCCGGCCATCTGGACGCCACCTTGCAAGCGGCTGATGCGCTCGATTGGGAACGCAAGATGGGCTCGAGCGCCAATTTGATCCTAGAGCCGGTCGGGGTCTGCGTCCTGATCACGCCTTGGAACTGGCCGATCAATCAGCTGGCGGCCAAGATCGGTCCGGCCCTGACGGCAGGCTGCACCATCGTTCTCAAGCCCAGCGAGGTCTCGCCCCTGTCGGCCCAACTCTTTGCCGAATTTATCGACGAGGCGGGCTTTCCCGTCGGCGTGTTCAACATGGTCCATGGCACCGGGGCCTCGGTCGGTAACGCCCTGACCAGCCATCCGGAAGTGGACATGGTCTCCTTCACCGGCTCGACCAAGGCCGGGATCATGGTCGCCAAGTCCGCCGCCGACACGGTCAAGCGGGTGTCGCAGGAGCTGGGCGGCAAGTCCCCGAACATCGTCTTTGCCGACAGCGACCTTGAGGCGGCGGTCGAGCGCGGCGTGCGCCACTGTTTCAACAATAGCGGCCAGTCCTGCAACGCCCCGACCCGGATGCTTGTCGAGGCCTCGGTCTATGAGCGCGTCGTCGAGATCGCCGCCAAGGTCGCCTCGACCGTGACCCTTGGCGATCCCATGCAGCCTGGCCCGCATCTGGGACCTGTGGTCAGCAAGGTCCAGTTCGACAAGATCCAGCACCTGATCCAGGTCGGCATCGACGAGGGGGCGCGGGTCGTCGCGGGCGGCGTCGGCAAGCCCGCCGGGTTCGAGCGCGGCTACTATGTCAAGCCCACCATCTTTGCCGATGTGACCAATCAGATGACCATCGCCCGCGAAGAGGTCTTTGGCCCGGTCCTGTGCCTGATCCCCTTTGCCGACACAGACGAGGCCATCGCTATCGCCAATGACACACCCTATGGCCTCGCGGCCTATGTCCAGTGCGCCGACAAGGATAAGGCCCGCTATGTCGCGCGCCGCATCAGGGCCGGCAGCGTCCATCTCAATGGTGCAGGCCAGGACTATTGCTCGCCCTTCGGCGGCTTCAAGCAGTCGGGCAATGGCCGCGAGTGGGGCGAGTTCGGCCTGCACGATTTTATCGAATATAAGTCCGTCAACGGCTTCTACGCCTAAGGGTCGCTCCGATGAAACTGACCGATATCAAGACCTTCGTGGTCGGCAATCCTCCGCCCCATTTCGGTGGCCGTTATTTCGTGTTCGTGAAGCTGACCACGGATAGCAATGTCTCGGGCATTGGCGAGGCCTATTGCGTGCCCTTCAGCCCCCATCTGGTCGCCAAGATGATCGAGGATGTGTTTGATCGCTATGTGCGCGGTCAGGACCCGCACGACATCGAGGTCATGTGGCGTCGGGTCTATTCCAGCGGCTTCACCCAGCATTCGGACCTGTCCTTGATGGGGGTGCTCAGCGCCCTAGAGATGGCCTGCTGGGACATTATCGGCAAGGAGGCCGATAAGCCGGTCTACAAGCTCTTGGGCGGCCAGGTCCATCAGCGCCTGCGCTCCTACACCTACATCTATCCCCGTCCGGGCGACAAGACCGACGTCTATCACGACCCCGATCTGGCCGCAGAGCGCGCGGCGGAATATCTGGATATGGGATTTACGGCCCTGAAGTTCGATCCAGCCGGTCCCTATACGGCCTTTGATGGCCGCCAACTGTCGCTTGAGGCGCTGGACCTGTCCGAGCGTTTTGCCAATCAGCTGCGCGAAGCGGTGGGCACAAAGGCCGACCTTCTGTTCGGCACCCACGGTCAGATGACCGCCTCCAGCGCCATTCGCCTGGCCAAGCGGCTCGAAGCCTCTGATCCGCTCTGGCTGGAAGAGCCCGTGCCGCCCGATGCGCCTGACGAGATGGCCAAGGTGGCGCGCGCCACCTCGATCCCCATCGCGACGGGTGAACGCCTCAGCACCAAATATGACTTCCACCGCCTGTTACAGGCCGGGGCCGCCTCGATCCTGCAGATGAATCTGGGCCGGGTCGGGGGTCTGTTGGAGGCCAAGAAGATCGCCGGTATGGCCGAGGTCTATCACGCCCAGATCGCACCGCACCTCTATTGCGGGCCAGTGGTCGGTGCCGCCAATATCCAGATCGGGGCCTGCTCACCCAACTTTCTGATCTTGGAAAGCATTGAGACCTGGGGCGGCTTCCACAGCGATATCCTGATGAAGCCCGTGCAGTGGGAGGACGGCTTCGTCATCCCATCGTCCGAACCGGGCTTGGGCGTCGAGCTGAACGAGGCGGTGGCTGAGGCCAATCCCTATACCGGCACCATGCTGCACCTCGAAATGACCCAGCACCCGGTCTTGTGATGGACAGTTTTGATTATGTGATCGTCGGCGCAGGCACGGCGGGCTGCGTGGTGGCCAATCGTCTGTCGGCGGACGGCAAGTCCACGGTGCTGGTGCTGGAGGCGGGGGGCTCGGACCGGACGGTCTGGATCCAGCTGCCCATCGGCTATGGCCGCACCTTCTTCGACCGGTCGATCAACTGGATGTATGATACTGAGGCCGAGCC
>JBEGOG010000164.1:0-4631 GCA_041182125.1 Pseudomonadota bacterium | reverse complement strand
GCCCTTGCCGACATAGTCATTGCCGTCGCCGATCAGGGTCAGGCTGATGCCCTGAGCCAAGAAGGCCCCAAAGCTCTGTCCCGCCGTACCGGTCAGGGTGATGCCGATGGTGTCGGTGGGCAGGCCTGCGTGACCATATTTACGAGCCAAGGCTCCGGACAGCATGGCCCCGACGCTACGATTGACGTTGCAAACTGTGCTGTTGATGGTCACAGGCTTGCCGTGCTCGAGCGCAGGCTGGGCGGCAGCGATCAGGCTGTGATCCAAGGCCTTTTCCAGACCATGGTCCTGACGCTCGTTGTTCCAGCGCGGCAGATCAGCAGGAATGTCGGGCATGTAGAGCAGCTTGCTCAGATCAACGCCCTTGGCCTTCCACTGTTCGACGACAGGGCGGGCATGGAGCAGTTCCACCCGGCCGATCATCTCGTTCATGGTGCGAATGCCGAGCTGGGCCATAATCGCGCGCAGCTCTTCGGCCACGAAGAAGAAGTAGTTGATCACGTGCTCAGGCTGGCCGGTGAAGCGCGCGCGCAGGACGGGATCTTGCGTCGCCACTCCGACGGGGCAGGTGTTCAGGTGACACTTGCGCATCATGATGCAGCCTGCCGCGATCAGCGGCGCGGTGGCAAAGCCGAACTCGTCAGCGCCCAGAAGCGCCGCGACCGCGACGTCCCGACCGGTGCGAAGACCGCCGTCGGCCTGAACCGCGATGCGGCCCCGCAGGCCGTTGAGCAGCAGGGTCTGCTGCGTCTCGGCCAGACCGATTTCCCAAGGCGATCCGGCATGGGTCAGCGAGGTCAGGGGCGAGGCCCCGGTACCGCCTTCAAAGCCGGAAATGGTCACATGGTCGGCGCGAGACTTGCTCACCCCTGCGGCCACGGTTCCGACGCCGACTTCCGACACCAGCTTGACCGAAATACGCGCACCCGAATTGACGTTCTTCAGGTCGTGGATCAGTTGGGCCAGATCCTCGATCGAATAGATGTCGTGGTGCGGTGGTGGGCTAATCAGGCCCACGCCCGGGGTCGAGTGACGGACCTTGGCAATGTTGGCATCGACCTTGTGACCGGGCAGCTGTCCGCCTTCACCGGGCTTTGCGCCCTGAGCCATCTTGATCTGGATGTCATCGGCATTGACCAGATATTCCGCCGTGACGCCAAAGCGGCCTGAAGCCACCTGCTTGATGGCCGAACGCATGGAATCGCCGTTGGGCAAGCGCACGAAACGGTCAGACTCTTCGCCGCCCTCACCGGTGTTCGAGCGCGCGCCGATCCGGTTCATCGCCACGGCCAGGGTGGTGTGGGCTTCGCGGCTGATCGAGCCAAAGCTCATAGCACCCGTAGCGAAGCGCTTGACGATCTCGGCGGCCGGTTCGACCTCGTCGATCGACAGGGGCTTGTCGGCGAACTTGAACTCCATCAGACCGCGAATGGTCAGAAGACGCTTGTTCTGCTCGTTGATGCTAGCGGCAAAGGCGGCATATTCGTCGGGCAGATTGCCCCGCACGGCGTGCTGCAGCTTGGACACCGACTCCGGGTTCCAAGCATGTTCTTCACCGCGAATACGGAAGGCATAGGCCCCGCCAACATCCAGCGCATCGCGATAGATTGGCGTATCGGCATAGGCGTCACGGTGACGGCGGACAGTCTCTTCTGCGACCTCCAGCAGGCCAACACCTTCAATCATGGTGGCGGTGCCGGTGAAGTACTTCTCGATCAGAGCGGTCGACAGGCCGACGGCGTCAAAGATCTGCGCGCCGCAATAGGACTGATAGGTCGAAATGCCCATCTTGGACATGACCTTGAGCACGCCCTTACCGATGGCCTTGATATAGTTCTTCTGAACCTCAGAGGCGCTCAGGCTCATGCCCGACTTTACCCGAATAGCTTCGAGGGTCTCGAAGGCCAGATAGGGGTTCACCGCCTCAGCACCATAGCCTGCCAAGACGCAGAAGTGATGCACTTCGCGTGCTTCGCCAGTCTCGATTACGAGGCCGGTCTGCATGCGCAGGCCTTGGCGGATCAGGTGATGGTGCACCGCGGCTGTGGCCAAAGCCGCAGGGATCGCGATCCGGTCAGGACCCACGGCCCGGTCCGAAAGGATCAGGATGTTACTGTCCGCCAGCACAGCCTCGGTCGCGGCCCAGCACATCTTTTCGATGGCCGTTTCCAGACCCGCAGCACCGTCGCTAGCGGCCCAGGTGGTGTCGATGGTCGCGGTGCGGAAGGCCCCGTCCAGCAGTTCGGAGATGGCGCGGATCTTGTCCAGCTTGGCATTGGTCAAGACCGGCTGGGACACTTCCAGACGCTTGTGGGTCCCTGCGTGATGGCCCAGCAGGTTCGGGCGAGGGCCGATCATCGACACAAGCGACATGACCAGCTCTTCGCGGATCGGGTCGATGGGCGGGTTGGTGACCTGAGCGAAGTTCTGCTTGAAATAGTCGTAGAGCAGCTTGGAGCGTTCCGACAGAACCGCAATCGGCGTGTCTGCGCCCATCGACCCGATAGGGTCCTCGGCGGTGGTCGCCATCGGAGCGAGGAAGAACTTCAAGTCCTCTTGCGTGTAGCCAAAGGCCTGCTGACGATCGAGCAGGGTCTGGGGATCGCCTTCGCCATAGGTCTCTTCGACCGACATGGGCAGCTCTTCCAGCTTGAACTGGGTTTCGCTGAGCCATTCATCATAGGGCTGGGCTTCGGCGAGGGTGCGCTTGATCTCGCTGTCCTCGATGATCTTGCCCAGTTCCAAGTCGATCAGCAGCATCTTGCCGGGCTGGAGGCGCCATTTGCGGGTGATGCGCTCTTCGGCGATCGGCAGGACCCCCGACTCCGAGGCCATAATCACATGGTCGTCGTCGGTCAGGATGAAGCGGGCAGGGCGCAGGCCGTTGCGGTCCAGCGTGGCCCCGATCTGGCGGCCGTCCGTAAAGGCAATGGCGGCCGGACCGTCCCATGGCTCCATCAGGGCGGCATAATATTCGTAGAACGCCTTGCGCTTGGGATCCATCTGCTGATTGCCGGACCAGGCCTCTGGGATCAGCATCATCATGGCGTGAGCCAGCGGATAGCCGCCCGCCAGCAGCAGTTCCAAAGCATTGTCTAGGCACGCCGTGTCCGACTGGCCATGCGGGATCAGTGGCCACATCTTGTCGAGGTCTGGGCCGAGCAATGGCGATTCCAGCGTGCGGCGCCGGGCATTCATCCAGTTGACGTTGCCGCGCACCGTGTTGATCTCGCCATTGTGGGCGATGAACCGGTAGGGGTGCGCCAGCTTCCAGGACGGGAAGGTGTTGGTCGAGAACCGCTGGTGAACCATGGCCACGGCCGACTGGGTCAAGGGGTTTTGCAGGTCGAGATAGAAGGTCCCAACCTGATCGGCGAGCAGTAGGCCCTTATAGACCACGGTCCGGGTCGAGAAGGACGGCATATAGAAGTCGGTCAGGGTCGGGAGGTCGCGCTTGCTGGCCTGGTCGGCCAACGGGTTTTGCGTCTGCTTGCGGATGGCCAGCAGCTTGCGCTCGAAGGCGTCCTGATCCTTGGTCTTTTCGCCGCGCACGACGATGGCCTGACGGATCACCGGCATGTCGGCCAGCACAGCGCTGCCAAGCACGGAGGTGTCCACGGGCACATCGCGCCAGCCGAGCAGGCACTGACCCTCGACGCGGATAAAATGTTCGAACTGGCTGGTGGCCATGTCGCGGGCTTCGGGATCGCGCGGCAGGAAACACATGGCCACGGCATAGTCACCGACCGCCGGAAGGGTCAGGTTCTGCCCCTTGGCCCAGTCACGCAGCAAGGCATCAGGAATCTGAATCAGGCAGCCAGCGCCATCGCCCACCATCGGATCAGCGCCTACGGCACCGCGATGGTCGATATTAATCAGGATCTGCAAGCCCTGTTTGACGATATCATGGGTCTTCAACCCTTTGATATTGGCAATGAATCCAACGCCACAAGCATCATGCTCGTTGCGGGGGTCGTACAGGCCTTGCTTGATCGGCGAACGCATCGCGGAACCCTCAAATATCTATCTCCCCAAGCGCGGGCGCGCGGGGCGGAGTGTTTTTGCCGAAAACTTCACAGATGTCGATCCTTAGGCGATGGATCTGTCAGATTCATTACATCTGCGCCGTTTAGCGACTCCTCTGATGAGATAGAGGGCCAAGGTGCCTAAGCCAAATGCAAGAGGCCATATCGGTCAAAAGACCGCAGGCTTTTGAGCGCTGAAGGCCAAATCTTAACCCTCCGCTATTGATAGTCTGAGCAATCTGCGATCATAAACTTGGCCGGTCGATGAGCGGTCGCTGACCCTTGAGATACCGGCCCAGATCGTAGGCCCGGCCACGGAGACTGCCCAATGCCATCCTCCGCTTCGGGAGCAGACCAAAAACGCCCTGCGATCTTTTTCGACCGTGACGGTGTGCTCAATGTGGATCACGGTTATGTCGTGGACCCCGCCAAACTCAATTGGCTGCCCGGCGCGCGAGAAGCGGTCTTGATGGCCAACAGGGCTGATTTCGCCGTGATCGTAATCTCGAACCAATCGGGCATCGGCCGGGGCATGTTTGTTGAGGCCGATGTCGACCATTTTCATAGCGTCATGCAGGCCCAACTTGCTGAGATCGGTGCCGCCGT
>JBEGOG010000163.1:0-4658 GCA_041182125.1 Pseudomonadota bacterium | reverse complement strand
GATGATATTGATCACGCCAGCCGAGGCGTTCTTACCGAACAGCGTGCCTTGAGGCCCGCGCAGCACCTCGACCCGGTCCAGATCGACAATGTCGGTGACCATCTGACCTGGTCGGGCAAGAACCACGCCGTCGACGACGGTCGAGACAGTTGGCTCAGCGCCGGGCGAGGTGGTGATGGTGCCCAGACCGCGGATCAGCAGCGAGGCGTCCTTGTTCGAGGGCGAGGTGCGGGTCTCAACACTGGGGATCAGGGCCACCAGATCGACGATATTGTTGCGGTTTTCCTGGCGAACCAGAGCACCGCTGACGACGCTAACCGCGACCGGCGTGGTCTGCAGCGACTCGTTGCGAAGGCGGGCGGTCACGACCACCTCTTCAAGCTGATTGGCTGCGTTGGTGTCAGTCGAAGCCGCTGCGGTTTGGGCCATAGCCGCGCCAGCAAGGCTCGAGCTGGCCAAGAGCGCGGCGACAAAGGCACCGCGCGTTGTGTTTTTCAGCAGGATGCTGTTGGTCGTCTTTACGGACATTTATGGTTCCCCTTGTCTTCCGTTTGTTTCAATTCGATTTTTTTGGGCTAGAGGCCAAGCTCTGCCATCTCTACGGATCTTTTCTCACGCGCACTGATCTCTGCGGCAGCACCGATGGCGACGGCCAAATAGCCGTCTTGGGCGGTCACTTCGACAGGCCCCGCCCCGCGAACCGCGGCGTTGAATTTCTGATGCTCATAGAAGGTCGAGCCATGGTGGCTACCAGCCTTGAGGGCGGTTTCGTCGGTTTCAACGATCTCGCGCGAGACATTTTTGGGGTTAAGGAACCCGACCCGAGGTGCGTAGACCAAGGCACCCTCAGGAATGAACAGATCCAGCCGGGCCTTGTCGCCCACGGCCGTTACCTCTTCTTGGTTCTCGGCCCCATCGGCGAACATCGACAGGTCCAACATGGCGCGAACGCCATTGGCGAAATCGACGGTCGTGAAGCTGTTGTCGATAATGTCGGGCGTCTCGCCATTATAGCGCTCGTCCTTGTGGTTCACGTCCATCGCGCCGGAGCAATAGACGCGCACCGCCTCGGACCCGACGATCAGGCGCATCAGGTCAAAGAAGTGGCAGCACTTCTCCACCATGGTCCCGCCCGTATTGCGGTTAAATCGGTTCCAATCCCCGACCTTGGGCAAGAAGGGGAAGCGATGTTCGCGGATCGACAACATCTGCAGTCGACCAACCTTGCCGCTATGGATCTGGTTCACATACTCGACCATGGGCGGCATGTAGCGATATTCCATCGCTGTCCAGAACGGGGCCGTCGATTGCGCCGCGCGCTCCACCACCCAGCGGGCATCGTCCAAGGTCGTCGCCAGCGGCTTTTCGCAAAGGATGGCGAGGTTCGCGTCGAACAGGGGCTCGAGCACCTTGCGGTGGGTGTAGTTAGGGCTTGCCACGATCACCGCATCGACAAGACCGCTCTTGGCCAAGGCGGCGCTATCTCCGAAGGTTGCCACGGCCTCTGCGCCCACGCCCAGCGCATCACGCGCCATATCGAGGGAATGGGCTACGGGATCGGCAAGGGCGGTGACAACGGCACCTGGTGTAATGGCAAGATTACGGATGTGCTCGCGCGCCATCAGGCCAGCACCGACAATCCCGTAACGCACCACCTCAACCACGTCCCACCCCTTATTTTTTATGACACAGGTAACCTAGGCCTGCTTTTACAGAAAGGGCAAGGACCCACAAGCCCTGCCCGGCCCTTCAAGACGGCGAGAAAATCTAACATAACATTCTGTATTTTATGATTTACGGTTCAATAATCGGTTAGGACTAGAGGCCTTGGGGCCTGGTCTGCCCCCCAATTTCAGTCACCCCTATGATCCGTATGCAACAGTTTGGCGAGGTGCTTGCGGGTTGTGAAATCTCAACCGCTAAGCGCCTTCTACACCCCTTTGGGACTGCGTTTGGATCAGACCAGTGGACCGTGGTCAATGTGCGGCAGAACGTGGCGCGCAAAGAGATCAGCCTCTGCGGCGTGCGGATAGCCCGACAGGATGAAGGCCTCGATGCCCATAGCCCGGTAGTCATTGAGCTTGGCCAGAACCTGATCGGGATCACCGACGATCGCCGCGCCGCAACCGGATCTTGCCCGTCCGATGCCTGTCCAAAGATTGGCCTCCGCATAGCCATCATCGCCCGCCGTCTCGCGAAGGGCGACCTGCGCCTGAACACCGGCGGATTTCGAATCCAGCGCCTTGGCCTTGATCGCGGCCCCAACCTGATTGTCGAGCTTACTGAGCAAGCGGTCGGCGGCGGTGCGCGCTTCCGATTCCGTGTCCCGCACCACCACATGGGCGCGATAACCAAAGCGCAGCGTCCGGCCGTAGCGCGCGGCTCGGGCGGTCATGTCGGCGATGATGTCCGCGACAGCTTCCTTGCGATCGGGCCACATCAAAAAGACATCAGCTCCCTTAGCGGCGGCATCGCGCGCATCTTCCGACAGGCCGCCGAAATAGAGCAGAGGAGCCTTGCCCGAATGGGTCCGGATACGGGGCGGTTCGACCTTGAGGTTCCAGAACTCGCCCTGATGGTCGAGCGCTTCGCCATTGAGCATGGTCTTGAGGATCGACATGGCCTCAACTGTGCGCGCATAGCGCGGTGCCGAGGCCAGCTTTTCACCGGGCATATCCGATGAGATGATGTTGACGGTGAGCCGTCCGCCCAAAATGCGGTCGATGGTGGCGATCTGGCGGGCGAGCTGTGGAGGCCACATTTCGCCAATCCGCACGGCCATCAATAGACGCATGCGCCGCACCTGGGTCGCTATGGCCGCAGCAAAGGCTGTGGTGTCTATGCCCAGCTCATAGCCAGACGGCAGGAGGATATTATCAAACCCGCCCGCTTCGGCCTGCAGGACGATATCGCGGCAGTGCTCCCAGCTTGACTGGAGCCGCTCGTCGGGCACGCCCAAAAACTCATAGTCATCGTCGCAAAGGGCCGAAAACCAACTGATCTCGCAAGGTGCCTGCGTCATGGCAGCGGCACCCCGAGGGCGGCGACCAGCACGTCGTACCAAGCCTTACGGGTCCATCGCGGCCTATAGGCATCTGGAATCTCAGCAATCCGCGCCGCCGTCTGGGTGCCGACAATGGGGATGGGACGGGCCGGATGGGCCATGATCCAGCTATAGGCCGCTGCCGCCAGCGACACGCCATAGGTCTCAGCCACCGCGCTGAGGCTTGCGGCCACCGCACGCTCACGGTCTGAACCGGGCTGAGCCAATCGTCCTCCGCCCAGCGGGGACCAGGCTAAGACGGTCATGTTGCGGGCAATCGCCTGATCCATGATCCCGTCGGAAAGGGGCCCAACAGTCAGGGGAGAAAATTCTGGCTGTGTCGAGACAACCGGCAAACGAAGATGGGCCGCAAAGGCCTCAACCTGACTGGGCGTATAGTTGGACACCCCAACCGCGCCGATCTTTCCCGCCTCGTGAGCGGCTTCCAGCGCCCGGGCAATTTCAACCGGATGGGTCAGAATGTCAGGGCGGTGAATCTGCCAAAGGGCAACATGCTCTACGCCCATACGGCTCAAGGAGGCATCAATGGCCGAGGTCAGATAGGCTTGGCTGGAATTGTAGGGCACACCCATCTCAATTCCGCCCTTGGTGGCGATCACCATCTGCTTGGCCAAACCCGGGGCCTGCTTCAGCACCGCACCCAGAAGGGTCTCGGCTGCACCAAAAGGCTCGCCATTGTCGGGTCCATAGATGTCAGCCGTATCGAACAGGGTTACCCCCGCATCTAGCGCGGCCTGCACTCTGGCTTGGGCGGCGTTCACATCCGCGCCGCGGAAACGCCACATCCCCCAAGCGATGGAGGAGACGGAAGGACCCCCGGCATAGAGGTCGCGATTTTTTGAGGGTTCGGGAATGTATGTCATTAGAGCCATACTATGCCCGAAACAGGTCATGTCAACGCGAGCCAAGACCGTGACAAATGGCTCGTGACAACAAAGGGGCCTACAATTGAGTATTATTCATTATCTGTGTAAAAATATGTCTCGATGATATATTATCGGTTAAATTTTAACGCTAAATTACATTGAAATAATATCACAATAAATTTTATATTTCGATAAAAATCTTGTTATTATTATATACAATAACTGTTAGAGAAATTTTATTTTAATCATTCGATTAGCACAACAAAGACGTAAAACCTGAATTTAAATGACCTGTATCAACCTTCCAACAGGCCTCTCCCGATAATGATTGTGCCCAAAAAATGAGGCCTGACCATCTCGCCATCATGGATGCAGCGGTAGAGGGCCTCGCACAGTGGCTTGCTCGGATCTAAGCCGCGCGCTGGGACGACGTCGCCGTGCAAAAAATGAACCGAGGGATCGATTCCTTTGAGGCGCTACCTTTAGGAACTGCTCAACAACACCTAGTCTGCCGAGCAATTCTCCAAGCACACCCAATCTTGGATAGCATTTCCTCAAACCATGCCCCTCGGATTTGATAATGCCTGAGATGGTTGACCAAGACCAGATCAATCCCAAGGATTAAGGCAATGTTAAAAATCAAAAATAGCCCTCAAAAAACTAGATTTGTTAGGGTCTTTGTATAATTAGTTTCAGAAAATTTATGAGCCTGTTGAATAGTAAAATGA
>JBEGOG010000162.1:0-4908 GCA_041182125.1 Pseudomonadota bacterium | reverse complement strand
GCGCCGACAACCGCGCCCGTCGAAGTTTCACCGCCCGCACCCCCGCCTGAACCAACACCAGCACCGGTGCCTGAACCAACGCCTGCCCCTGTTCCTGCACCCGCGCCAGTAGCGGCCCCACAGTCGACGGCGAGTGACGCAAGTCATGCGGCTTCTAGCGCTCTCGTCACTGACAACAGGGCGCAGACCTCAGACATCGGAACAGAGCCTGGCACGGTCTCTATGCGGGAAGATGGTCGCGGCGGTTGGTCAGGCGATGGCCTAGATCATCTGTCGCACGACCTCATCAATCCTGAGGCCTTGTTTGCCCGGGCGGGACTGCTCAATGAACCTGTGAGCCTTGACACGATTGATACCCAATGGGGGGCTGGAGCGGATCATAGTGCCGGGTGGGCCAGCAGCACCCTTGAGGTCGATCTGACCTCGGCACCTAGTGACCCGAGTACCCAGGGTGGCTGGACAGTCTATGTCGACCACCAACCCTATCTGCCGTCAGCCCAAGAGCAGCAGTTGGGAGCCATCTATCTGGACGGTCCGGCTCATGTCAGCATCGTTCTCTATGATGTTACGGGTGAACCCCAGTCCATGGCGGCAGACCATGTCGACACCATCACCTGGGGTGCCGGTAGCAACGTCGGTTAGGACCGATAACGGCCATAGTCGATTTGGCTGAACGCGGCGAATTGCTCGACCGTGCGCTCCTTGCCCAATCCGAATGGGGCCTCAAGTTCACCGCGGATCAGGGCAATCAATCGCGCCTCGGCGCGTCTGTGATGGGCGTGCCATTTGACTTTCCTTTGGGCCTCGTGGTCCGGGTGCCAGTGGTGATTTCTATGCTCTTGGTGTGGTCGTTTATAGAGATGGAAAATCGGGATATTGTCATCTAGCGGATGGAAAATCGTCCAGCCGTGCGTATAGGCACGAAGGGCGAGGTTCTGTTCCTCGCCGTGAAAATACATGTACGGGTCATAGGGTACGGCCTCAACGAACCGGCCCAAGGTAAAGATGAAACCGCCGCCGACATGGAAACCCTCAACAAATTCCACGTCACGCGCGTGGTGCACCTTGAACAGAAGGGTCGCCGAATTGTCCTTTAACTGGCTGTCATCCACCAGCCCCATAACCAGCACGGCGTGATTTGAAGGATAGGTCGGGAAGGGCTGGTTCTGTTCATTAAACTCGAAGGCGGGTGGATAGGTCGTAATCAGCGGCCTGTCGGTTTGGCCAAGAAGCTTGGTGAGCTGTTCGATTAAGACCCGGTCCCACCCCTCAGAGAAATGGGTGTGGGAGTCGATCTGTAGAAAATGATCTTCACCTTCGTAGAGCGAGAAGGCCAAGCTTCTGGCCCAACTGACCCCGCGCGCATCGATGGGATCGATTTGCACGTAGCGAATTTGCGACCAATAGGGTTTGGTCGACAACCAGGATCGGTTGTCACTGTTTGATTGGTCTATCAGTCCCACTCGAACCGCATCCGGCTGCGCCGCCTTGCTGAATAGGCCGTCTAGGGTGAACTCTAGGATTGGCTCGAGAAAAGCAGCGATGCTAACGAAGATCGTCATACTGAAACCCTTGGGTCTATTTGGTCGTAAATTTGGTGACGCCGTCCCAATTGGGACCCGGTGGGTCCTGTTCTAGGACATCAATCCGTTCGTC
Organism: Pseudomonadota bacterium; assembly: GCA_041182125.1. GTDB lineage: Bacteria > Pseudomonadota > Alphaproteobacteria > Caulobacterales > Caulobacteraceae > CAISGS01. Next base: position 3,252 of record JBEGOG010000162.1, on the reverse strand, counting down.
ATAGAGGTCGCAAAGACCAATTGGCGCACCAGAGGATCGGCAGTGCTTCACCATGCTGCGGGCCCGATCCCAGTCTTGGGCGAAATAGGCGTCCATAACGGCCTGCCAGCTGTCCAATTCAGCACCCTGATCCGGCGTTAGGCTGGCGACCTTGCCCATCGGTTCATAGATCTGAACCGCCTCGTCCTTACCCTTGACCCGTACCCGATCCAGAAGGCGGAAACTATAGTCGGGAAGGAGGGCTACTGTGCCTTCGCCAACGATGATCTCGACGCCGTAGTTCTTGGTTAGGCCTTCAAGCCGTGAGCCTAAATTCACAGGGTCTCCCATGACCGTATAGGCTCGGCGCAGCTTTGATCCCATGTCGCCGACGCGCATGGGGCCCGTATTGATGCCAATACCGATATGAAATTCCGGCCAGCCCTTGGCGACAAACTCGCGGCTGAGGTGGGCCGCTTCGACCTGCATGGCGATGGCAGAATCCACGGCGTTAGCGGCGGCATTGGCATCGGGAACCGGCGCCCCCCAGAAGGCCATGATGGCGTCGCCTATGAACTTGTCGAGCGTGCCCTTGCGGTCCGAAATCACCTTGGACATGCGGGTCAGATATTCGTTGATATAGGCCGCCAACTCCTTGGCGGTCAGCTTTTCAGAGATGGTTGTAAAGCCCCGAAGGTCCGAGAACATGACGGTCAGGTCCGCATCACGGCTTTCCATAGAATAGTTGCCGGGGTCGCGTGCCATCTCCTTGACCAGGTCAGGCGGAACATATTGGCCGAACATGTCGCCCAACTGCCGTTTGGCGCGTCCCTCGATCAGGAAGCCCCAGCCCAGATTAAACACCAGCATTGTGGCCAGCAGAATAATGGCTGAGGCGAGGGGGATGACGAAAAGCGCATCCTTCCAAAGGATCATGTTGAACCAAACCGCCACCGCCGTGAGCGCCAGATAGACAATAATCCCCCCCGTCGCGCCGAGTAGGGGAAGTAGCAGGATGCTAATCAGGCCTAGGACCAACAGCTGAATGATATCGATACCTTGCGCATAGGCCGGCTGTTGGCGGATGTTCTGATCCATAGCGCTGGCGATCAGGTTGGCGTGGATCTCGACGCCGGGCATGATTTCGTCCGTCGGTGTCGCGCGAATATCGCTCAGACCAGGAGCCGAGGTGCCAATCAGGGCGATCCGGCCAGCAAGCTTGTCGGCAGGAACTCGGCCCGCTAACACATCGCCCAGCGAAATGTAAGTAAAGCTGCGGCTTGCGCCTCGATAGGTCACCAGTGCGGCCAATTCACGATCTACCGGCAGGGTTAGGGGCCCCACCTGCAGGGCCTCGACACGTTTATAGCCGTCTGCCTCTCCGATCACGGGCGTCATGGGCTGCCCGCCAAACAGGGTTCGGATCATCGCTGTGCTAAGGCTCTCATAATAGCCATCGCGATAGGGGATGAGCAGGGGCACGCGCCGAATGATCCCGTCGCCGTCGGTAACGGAATTGATTTGTCCGGCAATGGTCGTGCCTTGCAGCAGGACCGGTAGATTGCCGGTATAGCCATTCCACGTGCTGGCAAGGGTTTGGTTTTTGGGCAGTTGGTCCTTGGTCAAGACCGGAGCGGGCAGGGCGTTTTTCGTGACGGCACCGGCCTCGTTGCTGAAATAGTAGCCCAGAACGATCGGCCGGTTCTGCATCCTCTGGCTCAAGACGAGGTCCGTATCGAGCTTGCTCCAGATCGGTCCCGCCATTGAGGCCGCACCCGTATCGTTCAGGATGCTGCGAAGCTGCTCAGTTTCGGACTCGGCCCAGACAACGTCAAACCCAAGGACGGCAATGCCATATTTGTCGAACAGCGTGTCCACGACGGTGGCGATCCGGGTCCGGTTCCACGGCCATTGACCAAACTCCGCCAAACTCTTTTCGTCGATATCCAGAATAACGATGCGATCATCGACACCCGGAACCATAGTTTGGCGGACCCGCTGGTCATAGAGTTGTTGCTCTAGTCGGCTCACTCCGGGAATGGACAAGACATTTGCAGAATTCAGTATGAAAATGAAAACAAGTCCCGCCATCGCGACAAGCAACCGCCACTTGCGCTTCCAAGTTCGCCAGGGTGTCAGCAGCTCTGATAGTCCGCTGATCTCGAACGTCGGAAGGTTGAACTTCATAGGTCTTGATCCATCAAAATATCAACCCGACGGGGGCATGGCGTGGGTAGCGGTGACCCTCACCAACGGTCACCATTCAATCTAATTATGATATTATACGCTATTAAAATGAGAGGTTTGGAGAAATTGGTTGCCGTGACCGATGAGATATTCGCACCAGGGACGGGCTCATGGTCCATCTGAACTCCACCGCCCCCCGATAACCAACTAATTATATTGAGAAATATTCTTTGAAATGGCTTTCCCGACTTGTGTTGAGCTTTAGACCTCAACGGAACCCAAAATGGTTTAGAATTCAAAACAACTTTAAATATTATCTCTGTCATTCAGAACATCAACATTCATAAATATTTGCATGAACGTAAGGATGGAGTGGCGTTGAGAACCAATTGGCTGTAATTTTCGAGTGTTGGCATGACGATATTCTACGTCTAGGCGTGCCTTGGTCGAAGGTTGAGTGATGACATTGTCCGACGCATTGATGATTCAGTCGCGGACCAACCTGTGTGTAGCGTGGAGCTAGCGGTCGCAGTGATACAGCCGCGCAAATCTAACAATCAGCGACTATTTACGCGCTGCCTGATCGGTGCCCTGACGCTTGGATTGGCGCAAGGGATAACCACCACTGGGGCTCACGCACAAAATCAGTCGATCCCCGAACAGATCAAACATCTGATCGAGTTGAAACGGGCTGCCGAAGGCTATGAGTTGGGCCTTCTCCATCCCGAACTGATCGGTGACACACTCTTCGATTATTATTTCGGGATTTCAGCCGTCGATGCCGCATGGATGGGCGTGCTGGCGCTCGAGCGGTTCATGCTGAAAGACCCGTCCAATCTTCTGGCCCGTCTGGAGCTTGGTCGCGGCTATCTGGTTATCGGCGACTATGTTCGGGCTGAGAGAGAATTCGCCTACGTCCTTCGTAAAAATCCGCCCAAATCTGTTGTTCGCACCATTGATCAATTTCTGACCGTCATTCGTCAAAAGCGGGACAAGGTTGAAACGACCTACGGGGCCTTTTTTGAAGGCGGCATTGGCTATAATAGCAACGTCAATAGTGGGGTCAGCGGTGCGGATGTCACCCTG
>JBEGOG010000161.1:0-4718 GCA_041182125.1 Pseudomonadota bacterium | reverse complement strand
ACGGAGCCCAATCCCACCGCCCCCATCGCCCCAGCCGTCCAAGCCACGCGCCGCGCTCTCGCCACATCTCCAAACCCGATGGCAAGGCCGACCATCGGAATGGAGGCGACACCCACGGAAAAGGCGATCGGGACCAGCAGAAATTCCAACCGCGCGCCGATTCCATAGCCCGCCAGATTTTCCACGCCAAAGCGCGCGGCAATGGCCGTCACAATCAAGATGGTGCCGATGGTCTGGATCGGCGAGAGCAGCGCTGGGGCACCCACGCGAAGAATGTCCGCAAACAGATCACGGCTCATGCCTCCCGAAAATCTGAGCCGCACCTTGGCTTTGGACGATCTCAAGAGACCAAACAGCAAGATCACACTGACCGCCGATGTGATGATCTGCGCCAAGCCAACACCGACAATGCCAAGCCTCGGAGCCGGTCCCCACCCAAAACAGAGGGTGCCGCCCAACAGAATCTGAACCACGGCCCCACCCATCATGACTGCAGAGGGGCCGACCATATTGCCAGACCCGCGTAGGATCGAAGCCAAGATGTTCATCATCCAAAGCAGGGCGGCGGCGGAAAAGACCACACCCGCATAGAGGACCGCGAGCTTCAAGGTCTCGCCTCGCCCGCCTAAGAGATAAAAGATCGGATTGCCGAACCCGACCAGCAGGGTCGTGAAAAACAGCCCCATAACCAGGCCGATAATGACCGAATGTAGAGCCAATCGTTCGGCCCGTTCGACATCGGCTGCGCCCAAGGCCCGGCTGATGGCCGAGGACACACCCCCGCCCATCGCGCCCGCACTCATCATGCCCATCAGCATGATCAAGGGCAGGACCAGAGCCGATGCAGCAAGAGCGCCAATACCCAAGCGCCCCAGATAGACGGTCTCAGTGATGGAAACCGCCGTGGTGGCCATCATCCCGAGCAGGTTTGGGGCCGCCAGCTTGGCCAGCGTCGACATGACCGGTGCGACCAGCAGGGGATGGACGGCGGGGACGTCGCTCGCTTGCGGCGACAGGGGTTGGGTCTGTGTCATTCCAAGGCCAATCGCGCTCTGGTGATTAATGCTCGGCCTCTCGATCACACGGCCCACATGAGCCGCATGATCGTAAGACTATGGGGTCGGCCCTTTTAGAACCGCTGCGCCCCATCAAGGCGGATGGTCGTGCCATTGAGGAAGTCGTTGGCGACGATATGGGCGGCGAGGATGCCGTACTCGTCCGGGTCGCCCATGCGGTGAGGATTTGGCACCATCGGTCCCCATTTGGCCTGAGCCTGCTCGTCAGTCATGACGCTGGAATAGGCCAGCGTCAGGAACGTGCCCGGAGCGATCGAGACGGCGCGGATACCGATGGGGGCGAGGTCGCGCGCGATGGTCAAGGTCATGCCGATGATCCCGCCCTTGGCCGCCGAATAGGCCGCCTGCCCGGCCTGGCCCTCATAGCCTGCGATGGAGGCCGTGTTGATGATCACACCGCGCTGGTCAGAGGCGAGGGGCTCGTTCTTAGCCATGGCTTCCGCCGCGATGCTGGTCACGGCAAAGGCGCTGTTGAGATAGACATTCACCGTATGGGCAAACTGTGACAGCGGCAGGCGCACGCCTTGGCGATTGACCACTCGGGCCGGTCCCGTCGATCCGGGCGCTCGGGGTCCGCCATGGACCACCACCGCCGCACGCAAGGGACCAAGATTGACCGCCGCTTCGACCGCCCGCTCGATTGAGGCCTCGTCCATGATGTCGGTGCGCATATAGATTGAGCCATTGCCCAGCTCCTTGGCCAAGGCCTCGCCGCGCTCGTCAGCGACATCGGCAATGACCACCTTGGCCCCGGCCTGAGCCAGCCGCCGCGCCGTTGCACTGCCAAAGCCGCCCGCGCCACCCGTGACCAAGGCCGAAGCCTGCGTAAGATCGACCATCATTCTCTCCCATTGGATCCGGCAGCGTCTGATTGCGCTGCTCGTTTAAATCCCATGTTGCGCGCCGGATGCCGGGCGGGCAAGCCCCGTTCAGGGCTGATAGTCCTGCCAAAGCCACGTTAAGGCATCAGGCAAGGTGTGATCCAAGACCCGTGGGTCGGCATGGCGGCCGCCGCGCGACAGGGTGAAGCGGTAATCATAGCCCTTAGCCGCCAGGGCTTCGGCCATACGCTGATTGGCCAGCGGCCAGTTGTGCCACGTCTCTTCGGGATCATCGGCATGGAGGTCCTGCTCCCCCACCTCCAGCCAGATCCGTAAGGGCTTGGGTTCGGACTGGGGAATGAAGATCGCGTGATAGTCCCAAGCCCCTCGCGGACTGTCCGGATTGGGCGGAGACTGCTGGTTCACATAGGTGCCCGAATAGGACAGGACCCGCCGATAGCGCTCCGGATGGAACCAAGCCATCGTGAAGGCGCAGGCCGCACCAGAGCTGACACCCATCACGGCCCGGCCGTTAGGATCGGCGGTGAGGGTCACGCCCGCCTCCTGCTCGACCCTCGGCAAGAGCTCGGTTTCGACAAAGTCGCTATAGCGGCCCGACAGGGTGTCATATTCCAGCCCCCGCTGGGAGCCTTGGGCATCGCCGCCGCCGCTATCGACCATGATCGCCACCATGGCCGGAACACGTCCCGAAGCGATCAGCCGGTCCAGAACCTGAGGCATCCGGTTGAGATAGAGATAACCATCCTGCGCGAGGATGAACGGCGCTGGCGTTCCTGCATCATATTGAGCCGGAACATAGACCCAGACCGTCCGCCGATAGGGCGCTGGCTCCGACTGCTCTTGGTCCAGCGCGGCTATGCGGTTGCCAAAGGCGTCGCGGCGGCGGGTGATCTCATTGTCGATGCGCTTGATGCCCGGATAGATCTGGCTATCGCGCGACTCCATCACAAAGGCATAGACCTTGCCGCAGGCCGCATCGGCAGGGCCGGTCTGATCAGGCGAATAGTCAGGCCCGATGACAAAGTCCCCATTGGCGAGGCCATCGAGACCGTTCACCCCATCGCCTCACGATAGGGCGTCAGATCCCATCCGGGATAGCGCACCTGAGCCATGGCCAAGGTGGACTCGGTCCAGAACGGATGGCCCGGCCGCTTGACGCCCAGACAGGCCAGTTGATCGGGCGTCGCATGGTTGAAGATCTGCCCCCAAGGTAGCAGGTGATGATAGGGCCAGGCCGTATAGCCGATAGAGTCATCATCGGCCCGTTTGAAACAGGCCATCACCGCATAACGCACCCCGCCCGGCTCGGTCAGGTTGGTGCCGCGATGAAAGACGTCAATCCCATAGGGAATGGCCGTCCCCGCCGGTGAGGCACTGGACCGGCTAAGCGGCATCAAGGCCTTTTGCAGACCCGCTTGGAACTCGCGCTCATAGACCAAGGTCCCGTCCGCGCCGGTCACGGTCTGGCTATCGGGGCGGGTGACATAGTGCATGGCTCCGAGAGCATCGGTGACATCGGTGAAATAGGAGATCACGGTCACCGAATTCCTGGTCGTGTCGTCCGACGGCACCGTCAGGGTGTGGTTGACGAAATCACAGTGGAACGGCTGATCATAGTCGGCATCACCGGTGAACTTGGCCCAGGCCTGACACTGGTAGAGATGGACCTCATCGGTATTGAGCGCGGCCTTGGCAAAGGCGATCAAGGCCGGATGGAGGCCGATCAGATTCAGGGCCGGTGAACAGTTAAAGGGGATGGAATTGATCGTCTTGAACTGAGCGTCATTAAACCGGCCGATCTCTTCGCCCTTCTTGCGGTCGATTGCCTCGTCAGCGCCGGATGTGCGACCAAAGACGGCTTCAAAGTCGGCCCGCACGGCCGCGACCTCTTCGGCGGTGTAGAAGTCCGTGATCAGGGCTACGCCATCGCGCTGCCACGTGGCCACATCCTCGGCCTTAAACCGCTCATTATGAGGTTCCGTCATCGGTCTCGCGCTCATCAGGTGCCCATTAGGTTTAAGACGTTAGCCTGACGCCAAGCGCCCAAAGGCGCAAGGCCCATAACCGTTGGTTGACATCACCATCGACCACTCCACACTGAGGGCCAACAAAACCATCCGATTGTAGGAACCCACCCCGTGACCAAGCCCAAACTGTTCGGCATTTCTGGCTCCCGCGCCATCCGCGCCATCTGGGGCATCGAGGAAACGGGGATTGATTACGAGCATGTGCCGGTCAGTTACGGCGCCGACTCCAAGGGTTCAGACTATTTGGCGGTCAATCCCAATGGCCGCATCCCGGCCCTGATCGATGGTGATCTGCACCTGTTTGAGTCCATGGCCATCAACCTCTATCTGGCCAAGCGCTATGGCGGCGCGCTCTATCCCAGCACCCCAGAAGATGAGGCCCGGGCGCTACAGTGGAGCGTTTGGGCGATCAGCGAGATTGAACCCCTGCAGATGCAGATCGTAGTGCAAAAGCTGTTCACCCCAGAGGACAAGCGCAATCCAAAGGTCATCGAGTCCGCAACCAAGGGCCTGCAGCGTCCCCTCAAGGTGCTCGATGCCGCGCTCGAGGGCCGCGACTGGCTGGTCGGTGATGCCTTCTCCGTCGCTGACCTCAATGTCGCTTCGGTCATGCATCTGATGAACATGATCCGTTTTGACTATAGCGAACATGCCAATGTCCAGCGTTGGGCAACGGCCTGCTATGCCCGCCCGGCCTTGGCCAGAGCCCTCGCGCGCGCCTAACCCCTAGGCCAACAGACCCCCTTGAGTTCGACGATCATGGCATCAGAAAC
>JBEGOG010000160.1:0-4751 GCA_041182125.1 Pseudomonadota bacterium | reverse complement strand
AAGCTCGGTGCTGGCAGCATTCTGGAGCTAGACCGCAAGGTCGGGGAAGCCATCGACATCTACGTCAATAACCGCCTCGTGGCCCGCGGAGAGATCGTCATCGTCGATGAGCGGCTCGGCGTGACCATGACGGAAATCATTAAGGACGGTGACTCGCAGGCCTAATCGCCCGTGAGCCATTGAGGAGAAGATTATGCGACTTCTAGTCGTCGGACGATTGAGCGGACAGCTTTCCGCAGCGGTGCAGATGGCCATGGCCACGGGTGCAAAGGTGGCGCATGTCGACACCTGCGCCAAGGCCACACATGCCCTCCGCGCCGGACAGGGCGCGGACCTGCTGATGGTTGACTATGACCTCGACATTGCCGCGCTGATCGCGGCCAATGAGGCGGAGCATATTCACGTGCCTGTGGTCGCCTGCGGGATTGCCGCCGATCCACGCCGCGCCGGTGATGCCATTCGCGCTGGCGCAAAAGAGTTCATTCCTCTGCCACCAGATGCTGAGCTGATCGCCGCTGTTCTGGCCGCAGTCGTGGCCGAAGACAGCGCCTTGGTCGCGCGCGATCCTTCTATGACCGCCGTCATCAGCCTTGCCGATCAAGTGGCCGCGTCTGATGCCTCGATCCTGATCACCGGCGAAAGCGGGGTCGGTAAGGAGGTCATGGCCAAATATCTGCACCAGAAGTCCAAACGATCCGCCCGCCCCTACATCTCGGTCAACTGTGCGGCCATTCCGGAAAATCTATTAGAATCAGAGCTTTTCGGTCACGAAAAGGGAGCCTTTACCGGGGCCATTGCCCGCCGGATCGGCAAGTTCGAAGAGGCCGACGGCGGCACGCTGCTGCTCGACGAAATCTCCGAGATGGACACGCGCCTGCAGGCGAAACTGCTGCGGGCCCTGCAAGAGCGCGAGATTGACCGGGTCGGTGGCACGCGGCCTGTGAAGGTCAATATTCGCATTCTGGCGACCTCGAACCGTGATCTGGCAGAGGCCGTGAAGACCGGCACCTTCCGCGAAGACCTGCTCTATCGTCTTAACGTGGTCAACCTGCGCCTTCCTGCCTTGCGTGAGCGTCCCGCCGATATCTTGGCCCTGGCAGATCATTTCATCAAAAAATACTCGGCCTCCAACGCCATACCGGAACGCCCGCTTTCAGACGAGGCTCGCAAACGGCTCCTGACCCATCGTTGGCCAGGCAATGTGCGTGAGCTGGAAAATGCCATGCACCGCGCCGTGCTGCTTTCCACCGGTTCAGAGATTGCCGAGCCCGCCATTCGCCTCCCCGATGGACAGCCCATGGCCGCCCGGGCCAGCTCCGATCCGGTGGCTCAGACCGCCAGCCGAGCAGCCCAAGCTGCATCAGCGGCCATGTCGGTTGCCAGTTCGGATGCGTCACGCGGCTTTGTCGGCCTCACGGTCGCAGAGGTCGAGCAACAGCTGATCATCGACACCTTGAACCACTGTTTTGGCAATCGGACCCATGCTGCGACGATCTTGGGCATCTCGATCCGGACCCTCCGCAACAAGCTCAAAGAATATGCCGAGTCCGGTGTGGCCGTGCCTGCCCACCAAGGCACAGGCACATCAGCGGCTTGAGCGTCGTCAAACGGCGACCTGAAGAGACTTAGAGTGATTTAGGACAGAATGGCCCAGCTGGATCTCAATACCCGCACTGGAGCGGCTCCCACAGCCAAAGAGGTCTGGGGCTGGCTGAGCCGTGGCGATGTGATCATGGCCGTCGGGGTTGTTGGGATCATCGTTCTGCTGATCATCCCTGTGCCGGCGGTCCTGCTGGATCTCCTACTGGCCATTTCGATCAGCAGCTCTGTCCTGATCCTGATGACAGCAATCCTGCTCAAAAGGCCGTTGGATTTCACGTCCTTTCCAACGGTTCTATTGGTCGTGACGCTCTTTCGCTTGGCGCTCAATGTCGCCTCGACCCGCCTGATCCTCTCCCATGGTCATGAGGGCGTTCATGGCGCAGGTCAGGTGATCGCCGCCTTTGGGGCCTTGATGATGCAAGGCAACTTCATCATCGGCGTGATCGTCTTTGCCATCTTGGTCTTGGTCAATTTTATCGTCATTACAAAGGGTTCTGGCCGGATCGCCGAGGTCGCGGCCCGCTTTACCCTCGATGCCATGCCCGGCAAACAGATGGCCATCGATGCCGACCTGTCGGCTGGCTTGATTGACGAAAATCTCGCCAAAATTCGCCGCAAGGAACTGGAGCAAGAATCCACCTTCTTCGGCGCCATGGACGGTGCGTCGAAGTTCGTACGCGGTGATGCTGTCGCCGGTCTGGTCATTACCTTCATCAATATTATCGGCGGCATCCTGATCGGAGTTTTCCAGCACGACCTACCCGTCGGTGAAGCGGCCTCGACCTATACGATTATGACCATTGGTGATGGTCTGGTCAGCCAGATCCCCGCCCTGATCATCTCGCTAGCCGCCGGCTTCCTCGTGTCCAAAGCGGGCGTTGAAGGGGCTGCGGACATTGCGCTTGTCAAACAGCTCAGCATGAACCCTGTCAGCCTTGGCATGGTTTCGGCCGCCGCAGGGGTGATCGCATTGATTCCCGGCATGCCGATCCTGCCCTTCGCGGCCATTTCCATTGGTTCGGGCCTGCTGTCATGGCGTCGCTCGCAAGACACGATGGAGCCAGAACGCGAGGAAGGCACCTTGGCGGGACCGATTGAGGACGAGGAAGAACCCATCGCGCGGTCCTTGGCCATTGATGATGTCAAGATTGAGCTGGGCTATGGCCTGCTGAACCTGATCAATGACCTCGAGGGGCGGCGCCTGACCGACCAGATCCGCGCCCTGCGCCGGACCTTGGCCTCCGAATTTGGCTTCGTCATGCCGTCCGTTCGGATTCTCGACAATATGCGCCTGCCCAATCAGGGCTATTCGATCCGCATCAAAGAGATGGAAGCCGGTGGCGGCGAGGTGCGGATTGGCTTCTTGATGGTCATGGATCCGCGCGGCGGTCAGGTCGATCTTCCCGGTGAGCATGTGCTCGAACCCGCCTTCGGCCTACCAGCGACCTGGGTGGATGAGAGCCTGCGCGAAGAGGCCACCTTCCGGGGCTATACGATCGTTGATCCTGCGACGGTCTTGACCACGCACCTGACCGAGATCCTCAAAGACAATATGACGGACCTTCTGTCCTATTCCGAAGTCCAGAAACTGTTGAAGGACCTTCCCGGCGAACAGAAAAAGCTGGTCGAGGACCTGATCCCAAGCGTCGTCAGCGCAACCACCGTTCAACGCGTTCTGCAGGCTCTGCTCAAGGAGCGGGTCTCGATCCGCGATCTGCCGACCATTTTGGAAGGTATTGGCGAAGCGGCCCCCCACAATAGCTCGGTCGTCCTGTTGGTTGAACAGGTCCGCGCGCGTCTGGCCAAACAGCTTTGCTGGCAACATAAGGGAGACGATGGGGCCCTGCCGATCATTACCCTGTCGCCGGAATGGGAACATGCCTTCGCCGACGCTCTGGTCGGTCCGGCCGATGACAAGCAACTGGCTCTGGCCCCCTCGAAACTTCAAGAGTTCATCCGTCTGGTTCGCGAGAATTTCGAACGGGCGGCGATCAATGGTGACGCAGCCGTCCTGCTCACCGGCCCCACCATCCGGCCCTATGTTCGCTCCATTATCGAGCGCTTCCGCGGCCAGACCGTGGTGCTATCACAAAATGAAGTCCATCACCGCGCTAGGTTAAAGTCAGTTGGCCAGATCTAGCGCCATCCTTACCGTTGCGAACGGCCTCTGTGCCTGATAGCGAAGAGCCGGCGGAAAATGACCGCCAGATCCTGGACTGACCATGCGCGCGCCGATCACAACCAAGTCTACCAGTCTGAAATCGCTGATTTGGGACATGCTGACCTTCGAGAAGCTGCTGACCCGTGAGGTTGTGCATCTGATCTATTGGGCTGGGCTTGGATTGCTCGCACTGATGGCCTTCGCCATTGTCGGCGGTGCGGTTGGTCTAGCCTTGCGCGACGGCACAATTGCCGGTCTGCTCATTGCCATGCCGGTTCTGGTTGGTGGATTTTTGGTGGTCGGTGCCCTGATCCTGCTCTGGCGCGCCGCCTGCGAGTTCTATTTGGCGGTATTCCGGATCAGCGATGATCTCCACGCCATGCGCCAAGCCAGCACCCCTGCCGATCAGGACTAATTTCTAACACCCGTCCTTAGCGAGGACGCCGCAGTCCCAACTCATCCAGCGCCGCCGTCTCACGCTGTTGTTCCAGCTTGGCGGCCTTGACCTTGGCTGCTTCAGCCACGTGCTCGTAGCGTTTGAGATCTTCAAAGGCGACACTTAGGGCATCGCGAGCGCCCGCCTCTTCGACGAGCAACCCATCGATGATCAGTTGGATCTCTGTTTTGCGCATCCGCACCGCATGGGTAAAACCGAGCTGCATAAAGCCTGCCTCGACATCGGCCTGAGCGTGACGGGCTTCGGCCTCAGATTCCGCCTCCAGCATGACGATGCGCATTTCCGCGTCGATGCGGCGCCCGACAATCTCGGCCAGCCGCTTTTGCAGGGTCTGCACCTCATAGTCCGAGATGCGGATCAAGGACTGGACCCAGCGGCTCATGCTTCACCCTGATTGAGGATCTCGGCGAGCGTGGAGAAACACTCATCCAGCGACGTCGCCTCGTCCTTATCCTGACCCAAAAACTGTTCGAGCGCTGGGTTCAGGCGGATGGCACGGTCGATCTGAGGATCGGTACCCATGCGGTAGGC
>JBEGOG010000159.1:0-4759 GCA_041182125.1 Pseudomonadota bacterium | reverse complement strand
TTCAGTTTCGTCTCGGTCCCCTGGGTTGCTTCGCGCCACTTCCCCTAGAGGGGGAAGATCTTGGCGCTTTAAATCTTCCCCCTCTGGGGGAAGTACCGGCGAAGCCGGGGTAGGGGGCGTTCTTAGCTACGGTTGTCGATTAGGCGGGTCTTGCCAAGCCAGGCGGCCGCGAAGAGGCGAGGCTCACCGTCTGCCGTGCCGGGGCCAAGCCTGCGCAGGTCTGAGGCGTCGCGGAACTCAAAATAGTCGATCTTGTCAAAGCCTTCGGCAAGAAGCGCGGCATAGCCTTGGCCTTCAGCATCGCTGATGGCACCGCCCTTGGCCACAGCCTCAGCGGCCTTGGCCATGATGACGTTCAATTGACCGGCGACCTTGCGCTGGGCCGGGGTGAGGTAGGCATTGCGTGAGGAGAGCGCCAGACCGTCTTTGGCGCGCGCAGTCGGGGCCCCGATGATGGTCACGGGCAGGTCGAGGTCGGTAACCATTCGCTTAATGACCTGAAGCTGCTGATAGTCCTTCTCGCCAAAGATCGCCACGTCCGGTCCGGCTTGAATCAGAAGCTTGGCGACGACCGTGGCAACTCCGCCGAAAAAGTGTGGCCGGGCCAGTCCGTCCAGCGGCGCTGAAACGCCGCTTACGGATATGCTGGTTGCAAAGCCTGGCGCGTACATAACCGCTGCGGTTGGTGCATAGAGCAGGTCACACTTGGCCTCTTGCAGGAGGACGACATCCGCCGCTTCAGACCGCGGATAGGTGTCGAAATCTTCGTGCGGGGCAAATTGGGTAGGATTGACGAAGAGGGTGACGATGACCCGGTCAGCCTTGGCCTTGGCGAGGCGAACGAGGCTCAGGTGGCCCTCATGCAACGCGCCCATGGTTGGAACCAACGCAACCGTCAGGCCCGCCTTGCGCCAACCGGACACAACCGCACGCAGGTCTGCCACCGTACGAACGATCGGCAAGGTCGATGGGGCTTGGTCCATGGTCACCGATTGCATAGGGAGGCTGGCTTTCGTGATTGGGGGGACCGTAGGCCAAATTTCCCCGATAGTTTCAAGTCCGATTTTTCCAATAGCGCAATTGGTCTCATCGTCACGGGAATCTGTCTTCCGCGAAGGCGGCGGTCAGCGTAGAACCAGCCGCGCCCTTGGCCGCCGAATTGCGGGCCTCGGCTGTAGGAGTCACCGTGTGTCGCAAGCTCGCGTAATTGTCATCGGCAACGAGAAGGGCGGGGCGGGCAAGTCGACCATCGCCATCCACCTGATCACCGCACTCCTTCACGGCGGTGCCAAGATCGCGGTCATTGATTTGGATCTACGCCAGCAATCCACAGCGCGCTTCTTCATGAACCGCAAGATCTGGATCGAGGCCGCCAAGGTCTCTTTGCCTGAGCCCGCCAATCTGTTGCTCGCTGACGATGGGGCCGCCTTGGCCAAGCAGGATTCAGAAACCAAACTGAAGCTGTTCGATGAGGTTTTTGCTCAGGCGCTCGATAGCGCCGATTTTATGGTCATCGACACGCCGGGCGGGGACACAGAACTGTCGCGCGCCGCTCATGGTCGGGCTGACCTGATCATCACGCCGATGAATGACAGCTTTGTCGACTTCGACCTTCTGGGCCACGTAGACCCAGTGACCTTGGAACTGCTCAAGCCCAGTATCTATTCAGAGACGGTCTGGGAGGCGCGCAAGGTCAAGGCCATGAGCCGTGGCACGTCGCTGGACTGGGTGGTGCTGCGCAATCGTCTGGCCACCACAGAGGCGCGTAATCGCAAGCGGGTCGAGGATCGCATGACGGCTCTTAGCCGCCGGGTAGGCTTTCGCATGGGGCCAGGCCTTCGAGACCGGGTGATCTATCGCGAGCTCTTTCCCTTTGGCCTGACCATTGCCGACCTGTCACCGACCGTAAGGCCGGTGCCCGTATCCCTGCAGCACGTCGCCGCACGCCAAGAGTTGCGGGCCCTGATGCAGTTTGTCGGCCTGTCCGACTATGTTGGCGAAACCACCCTAGCCGGTGGTGCCGCCTCGATGGCTGCGTCTGATCTTTGATTAGGTACCTTCTTATCGGAGCGGTGATCCTCGCCCTCGTCCTGTGGACAGCGCGGCGGAGCCGATGGCTGCGCACAGAGGGGGCTAGGCTCTTGTCTGGAGCCCTGTCGATGGCCCTATTCGCCGCTGCGGCCTTTTGGGGTGCGCGAGGCGCTTGGGGCACGGTCTTGGTGCTGTTGACCTTGGGTATCGGGCTGGCGTTGGGAGCCCGCAGGGGGGCTCGATCCTCGTCAAAGGCGGGCGCGGAGGCTGCATCCTTGGGCCTAAAAGAAGCGCGTGACCTGCTTGGGGTATCGGAAACGGCCAGCAAGGCTGAGATCCGCGCCGCCTATAACCGCCTGATGCGCATGGCCCATCCCGATCACGGCGGCACAGCGGGTCTAGCTGCCCAGCTTAATGCGGCGCGTGATCGCCTCTTGAAGGGCTCTTAGGTCTACCGACCGCTGTCAATCGCCATGCAGGTCAGCTTGCGGGCTGCGAGCGCTTGGCAGGCCTGTTGCGCCCCAGCGGCCGTAAAGCCGGTAAAGCGAGCCCGGAAATAGCCGTTCACCGCATTTTCGACTGAGCCCTGATAGGCCGCAAATTCGCGGCCAAAGCGCTTGGTCATGGTGCGAAGGTGATCTTCAGCCTGTCCACGGCTGCGGAAGGCCCCAACCTGAACGAGCCAGTCACCGGCCTTGTGAGCCACCGGCTTTGCCGCCGCGATCCGTGACGGGGTGGCGCGATCCTTTTCGCCGCCAATGATGATCTTCAAGCCATCCTGATCGCCAGAGCCTTGCTCGGCAGGTGGGCGCGACATCGTACCGGTGGGTTCGTCTTCAAAAAGGTTTTGGGCGATGGTGATACGCTCGCCGTTCTTGCGGCGTTGGATCACATCAAATCCGGTTTCCAGTAGGTCTTCGACATGGTTGTCGCGGGCAGCGGTGGAGTTGCCACCAAGGACAACAGCAATCAGTCGGCGGTTGTCGCGCACGGCCGAGGCTGCGAGATTAAAGCCCGAAGCGGCCGTAAAGCCGGTCTTGAGGCCATCAACGCCGGGCATCTTGCCGAGCAATCCATTGTGGTTCTTGAGCGTCTGACCTTGGAAGCTGAACTGGCGCTGGCCGAAATAGGAATAATATTGCGGATAGTCGCGCATTACAGCGCGCGACAGGATGGCAATATCGCGGGCGCTGGACAGTTGGCGCTTATCGGGCAGGCCCGATGCATTCGAGAAATGGGTGTTGACCATGCCGAGTTCGTGGGCGCGCAGGGTCATCATGGTCGCAAAGCGGGTTTCAGATCCACCGATCTTTTCCGCAAGGGCTGTGGCCATGTCGTTAGCGGACTTGACCGAGACGGCGCGCATGGCTTGGTCGACGGTGATCTTGCTACCAGCCCGAAGGCCCAGCTTGGTGGGGGCCTGTCCCGCTGCGCGGCGTGACACCACGATTGTGTCATTAAGGTGGAGCTTGCCTTGCGAGAGGGCCTCGAAGGCAAGGTAGAGCGTCATGACCTTGGTGATGGAAGCGGGATAACGCGGACTATCAGCCTTGTTGGCGTAGAGGACCTCGCCCGAATTGGCGTCAACAACGATGGAGGCATATCGCGGTTCGGAAGCCATGGATGCCGCGTTCGCGGGCTGCGCAGAGGTGATGGTCAGGCCTGCCGTTATGGCCAGAACGGCGCAGAGCGGAGCGAGGGCGCGGCGGGCTTGCTTCAGCATGCACATGTGTCCGTCGGTAAGAGGCGACCAGCTTGCCGCAAGTGTTACCACTATGATGTGCTCGTGGGTGTTTCGTCTAGGTTAACAAAAGGCTTCTAGCGCGATCTGCCTGATATTTTTCACGATTGTTGCGTCGCACCATCTTTGGGCAGGATATTGTGCAGTGCACAAAAAATCCTTGACCCGATTCCACCCTTATGGCATCAGAATGCTCACGAAGGCGGGTCAAGGTCCGGTTTCGGCACTTTCACAGGGTGCGTTGCGGTATCGCAGTCGCATTCACGGCGCGGATCACGCGCACATCTAGGAGACTTGATATGGCGAACGGCGCTGAAACCATGAAGAAGACCGTCGAGCAATTCACCTCGGCTGGCAGCACGGCTTTCAAGGAACAGGTCGAAAAGTCCCTGTCCGCCCTGAACGACGTCAATGCCCAATCCAAGCACAATCTCGAGGCGGTTGTCGCTTCGGTGACCGCCGCGACCAAGGGCGCTGAAGCCCTCGGTGCTCAGGTTATCGCCTTCTCGAAAGAGTCGATGGAAAATCAGGTCGCTGCTGCAAAGTCCTTGACCTCTGCCAAGAGCGTTCAAGAAGCTGTTGAGCTTCAGACCGCCTTTGCCAAGTCGGCGATGGAAACCATGATGGCGCAGATGACGAAGATGTCTGAAACCGCCGCTGCCTCGGTGAAAGACTCGATGACGCCACTAAATGCGCGCGTCACGGCCATGGTCGAGAAGATGCAAGCCGCTCGCTAATCGCGAATGGCAGCGGGTACCGCTTGGTGCCTGATCAAATCGGGCCTCAGACCTCTGCGTCTGGGGCCTTTTTTGTGCGTAAATGACGAAAGATGGGCTTTGAGCAATTAATCCACCGCTCAAGTGACGGTTAGCCCTTCCAAACTGCCGCTGTTTCCATATCTAATCAGAGGTGCCGGGGTCAGTTGCCCGGCGCTTTGGAGAGCTTTGTTGATGGCCGAGCGTAAGCAAGGTGGTCAGAACAACGGCG
>JBEGOG010000158.1:0-6121 GCA_041182125.1 Pseudomonadota bacterium | reverse complement strand
CCGTTCGGGCGCGGCGGCTATGCGGGCGGCGAGGTCGCTGCGTTCCAGCTCGAGCTTGCTGAGGGCGGCCTTGGCGTCGTCGACAATCTGAACTTCGCGGGCGCGGTCCTCATCGAGGCGGCGAAGGTCATCGCTCAGGCGGCGCACGGCTTCAGCCGCTTGGGCCGCATCCCGCTCAGCTCGGTCCTTTTCGATGGCCAGACGGTGCAGGACCGCAGCGGCGACCTGTTCTTCTTCGCGCAAGGGGGCGATGGCCTGCTCCGCCGTCAGGGCCTGGGCCGCTGCCACCGAGGCCTCGCGGGGGGTGAGTTCGACGGTGCGTCCCGCCTCTTGGCTCTCGCCATCGACCCGCACCAGCACGTCGCGCGCCTCGGTCCAGCGCGAGAACAGAACGGCACCTTGCAGGGCGCGAATTTCCCCGGACAGGCGCTTATATTTCTCGGCCTGCCTTGCTTCGCGTTTCAGGCGGTTGAGGGCGGTCTCAAGCTCGTTGGTGACGTCATCGAGACGCGACAGGTTGGTTTCAGCCGCCCTTAGACGCAGCTCGGCCTCATGGCGACGAGTATGCAGGCCTGAGACACCGGCGGCCTCTTCCAAGATGCGGCGACGGTTCTGCGGCTTTGCAGCGATCAGTTCAGAGATCTGGCCCTGCCGCACAAGGGCCGGGGAGTTGGCTCCTGTCGAGGCATCGGCGAACAGGAGCTGGACGTCACGCGCCCGGACTTCACGGCTATTGACCTTGTAGGTCGAGCCTGCGCCCCGGTCGATGCGGCGCACAACCTCGATGGTTTGATGGTCGTTGAACTGGGCAGGAGCCGTGCGGTCACTATTGTCGATGGTCAGGGTGACTTCAGCATGGTTGCGCGGGACCCGAGTGCCTGCACCGGCAAAGATCACCTCATCCATGCCGCCGGCGCGCATGGCCTTGGCCGAATTGGCCCCCATGACCCAGCGTAGGGCCTCAAGCAGGTTGGACTTGCCGCAGCCATTGGGGCCGACGACACCCGTGAGTCCGGGCTCGATCCGAAACTCAGTCGGTTCGACAAAGGACTTAAAGCCCGAAAGGCGAAGCCTCTGAAACTGCACGGGCTAGGTCTAGGGGCCTATTTTGCAGCCGCTTCGGCCGCAGCGATGGCTGTGTCAAAGGCCGCGAGCGTTTGCTCACCATCGAGCTTTTCACCATTGATGAGGAAGGTTGGGGTGCCGGTAATATTGTCCTGCTTGGCAAACTTCTCAACCCGGGCCGCAAGGGCCTTTAGGGCCTTTTCGTCCGAGACGCAGGCCATGAACTGCTCTTCGGTCATACCGGCAGACTTGGCCACCCGCACGAGGGGCGAGCGCATGTCAGAAATACTTGTCCTTGCCGCCGCAACGCGCGGTCAGGAACCCTGCGGCTGCCAGCTCAGCAGGCGGGGTGATGAACTCGCGGAAAACATATTTCACCCTGCCGGTGTCGACATATTTAGTTTTGAAGGCCGGAAAGACTTCGGCATTGAAGGTTGCGCAGTGCGAGCAGCTAGCCGAGGCATATTCGATCACTGTGACCTTGGCGTCGGCCTTGCCCATGGACATCTCTTCATCAGTGACCGCACCACCCTTGCCTTGGCCGCAGGCCGCGAGGCTTAAGCCGGAAAGCATGACGATCATAAGGCGGTTAAAGGCACGCATTGGCGGGTTCCTGTCTAAAAAACATGACATTAAAGCGCGATTCCCTCGGTGTCGCCCATAGGGACTTGATCGGCAGTCTTTGCGCCTTGGTTCTAGTGTTACTTCTTCGCCTTGGCTTTTTTCTTGGCCGTAGCGATCGCAGCATCGAGGTCGGCGAGGCTGTGCTCGCCAATCAGCTTTTGGCCATTGATGAAAAAGGTTGGCGTGCTCTCAAAATCACCGGCCTTGGCGATCCGTTCGACGCGGGCATTGAGACTGGCGAGTGCTGCCTTGTCGGTCAGGCAGGCCATGAACTGAGCCTCAGTCAGGCCTGCGGATTTGGCGACCTTCATGAGAGGGGTGCGTAGGTTCTGGGTTTCATAGACCTCTTGTTGAGCGTGGAATACACCGTCCAAGGTTTTGAAATAGTTTTGTTTTCCGGTGCAGCGCGCCAAGATAAACCCGGCGGCGGCCAGTTGCACCGGCTCGGTCAGGACCTCACGGAAGACATATTTGACCTGACCCGTATCGATATATTTCGCCTTGAAGGCGGGAAAAACGTCGATGGCGAAGGCGGCGCAGTGCGAGCAGCTTGCCGAAGCATATTCGACGACGGTGATCTTGGCCTTGGGGTTGCCCATGACCATGTCATCATCATTGACCACAGCACTGTGGGCGCTTTGGCCATAGCCGACCATGAGCAGGCTCGTGACCATGACCAGAAACAGGGCTTTCAATCGGCGCACGGCAAGTCCTCTCGGCGTTCAAACGGCTTTGTAATCGCTAACAAAAGACAAGGCTCTAGGCCGCGATTGACGGCACTCAGGCCTCAGCGGCGCGTCTTTGTCAACGCTCAGCGCGGTCCCCATTGCGCAGAACTTCACGGCCAAGCTTGGTAAGCGCGTCTTTCAGGGGGCTATCAGGGGCCTTGGCCAGCCCCTCTTCCAGCTCTGCCTCTTGCGCCGCATCCAGCGGGGCCTTGCGACGCCTCGCCTTAACGGCGGCTTCGGCCTTGGCGGGGGAGGCGATCCTAGCCTTAACCGGCCCTTGAACGATCCGCAGCTTGCCGACCGAGCCAGCGCCCAAAAAGAGGTTCACTCGCGATAGGATTTCGGGGGCCTGATGCTGGACCAGAGCGGCGGCGGGGCCATCAACGCGCAGTTCGAGCACGGCAACCGAGGTTCCGCTGGCGGTGGGCCGAGGCTTGCTCAGCTTGACCGGTTCAGTCCGGGCCGCAAGGGTCTCGCCGACAATCTCTTTCCAGCGCGCCTGCAGGGCTCCGGGGCCCTGACCGAACTTGGCGTCCAGTGCCTTGATCAGGCCAGCCAAGGCCTTGCCCGCAGGCGGCGCGGATCGCAAGGTCGCACGGGTTCGCTTGCGCGCCAAAATACGCACAGCCTCGTCAGCAGAGGGCAGGGACCTTTTCATAACCACAGACTAGGCCTTTGCGGCGATGGTGGCAAAAGAGTTTGGACGGTTAGGGGCGCGGGCTATCTTGATTGCCATGATTCAGAACCCCGACCTGATCCGCTCATCGCTCCTTGGATGGTATGATACCCATGGGCGCAGTTTGCCTTGGCGGGTGGGCCCAATGGATGGGGCTCAAGGCGTACGGGCGGATCCCTATCGGGTTTGGCTGTCAGAGGTGATGCTGCAACAGACGACCGTGCCGCACGCCACGCCCTATTTCCTCAGCTTCACCCGGCGTTGGCCGACGGTCGAGGCCTTGGCGGCGGAGGTGGATGGCGAGGTCATGGCCGCTTGGGCCGGGCTTGGCTACTATGCGCGCGCGCGCAATCTGTTGGCCTGTGCGCGGGCGGTCGCGAACCAGCATGGGGGTGTTTTTCCGTCGACAGAGGCGGGGCTTTTGAGCCTGCCCGGCATCGGAGCCTATACGGCGGCGGCGGTTGCGGCGATTGCCTTTGATCAGGCGGCCAATGTGGTGGATGGCAATGTCGAGCGGGTGATGAGCCGTCTCTATGCTGTGGACGCGCCCTTGCCAGACAGTAAGCCGGAACTGAAGCGCCTCGCGGCAGCCTTGGTGCAGGATCATAGGCCGGGGGATTGGGCGCAGGCCCTGATGGACTTGGGGGCCACGATCTGTCGGCCCAAGTCGCCGCTCTGTGAGACCTGCCCCCTCAAGGCTCAGTGCAAAGCCTACAAAGCCGGGGATGCCCAGACCTACCCACGCAAGCTCAAAAAGGCCGCTAAGCCCCATCGCTATGGTGTCGCTTTCCTAGTTCAGCGCGGTGGAGAGGTGGCCCTCATCCGGCGACCGGACCGGGGCCTCTTAGGCGGCATGCTGGCCCTGCCCAGCACCGATTGGCGCAGCACGCCCTTTGCGGACCACGAGGTCGAGGTCCCGATTGCAGCAGCCTGGCAACCGGCGGGCAGCATTGAGCATGTCTTCACCCATTTTTCCCTGACCCTGACGGTCTGGCGCGGGCAGGGCGACCTGCCCGGTGCCATCTGGACGCCTCTGTCCGGACTGAGCGCACTGCCGAGCGTGTTCTTGAAGGCGGCGAAGGTTGGTCTTGATTGATGATGGAGCAGGCCTTATCTTAGCTAGACTTAGCTAAGGAGACCGACTGTGTCCTATGTCAATATGTTCGATGCCAAATCGAACCTGTCGCGGCTCGTCGACACCATTGAGTCCGGGCAAGAGCAGGAAATTATCCTGGCGCGTAATGGACGTCCTGCGGCCCGGTTGGTGCCACTTCGGCAAGATAAGGCCCCCGGCCCACGCTTGGGGATTGCAAAGGGCAAGTTGACGATTCCTGATGATATTGATCACCTAGACGCAGAGGTGGCCGCCCTATTTCGGGGTGAGCCATGAGGCTCCTGCTCGACACTCACGTTGCCCTTTGGGCGATTGTCGATAGTCCCCGTCTGACGTCAGAGGTCCGCAGTCTGATTGCGGATGAGGCCAACACCATCTTTGTCAGCGTCGCCAGCCTCTGGGAAATCACCATCAAATTCAGCCTCGCCCGAGGTCATCCTAGCGATATGCCGCTCTCAGCGGCGCAGGCCTTGGACTATTTCCTCGGGGCGGGAATGACGATTTTAGAAATTACCGCCGCCCATGCCTTGGCGGTTGCGGGCCTGCCCTCACTTCATGCCGATCCGTTCGACCGAATGTTGGTGGCTCAGTCTCTTTCAGAGCCGCTAAGGCTCGTGACCCATGATCCGCAGGTCGCGGCCTATAGCGACGCCATTATTCTGTTTTAGACGGTTAGTTCATCTCCGCCCGAACCTTGGCGCGCAGGACGTCGATGGGGGTCAGGCCCCGGTCGGTCTTGAAGTGCCAGTAGGTCCAGCCGTTGCAGGCGGGGGCGGATTGCACGAGCGCGCCGAGCTTATGGATCGAGCCGGAGATATCACCGATGGCGAGGCTGCCGTCAGCGCGAACGCGGGCCGCATGTTCACCCTTGGCGCAGAATAGCTTGTCCCCGACGCGCAGAAGGCCCGCCTCCACGATGCGGCCAAAGGGCACGCGCGGTTCAGAGCGCTTAGAGCCCATCACATCCAACTCGGCGGCGGTGACAGGGATGACCTTGGAAATCCGCTCGCGGGCGAGATTGAAATAGGTCTCTTCGCGTTCGATCCCGATGAAATGACGGCCCAGACGCTTGGCTGCAGCCCCGGTCGTGCCAACGCCGAAGAAGGGATCGAGGACCACATCGCCGGGCTTGGTCGAGGACAAAAGGACCCGGTGCAGCAGGGCTTCAGGCTTTTGGGTCGGGTGACCCTTGTTGCCGTCGGCGTCCTTGACCCGCTCATCACCGGTGCAGAGCGGCAAGGACCAGTCCGAACGCATCTGAAGCTCGTCATTTGCCATCTTCATGGCGTCATAGTTGAAGGTATAGCGCTTGGCCCCCCGGCTCTTGGAGGCCCAGATCAGGGTCTCGTGCGCATTGGTAAAGCGCGTGCCCTTGAAGTTTGGCATGGGGTTGGTCTTGCGCCAGATCACATCGTTCAAGATCCAGAAACCGAGGTTCTGAAGCACCGTGCCGACGCGGAAAATATTGTGATAGGAGCCGATGACCCACAGGGCACCATCATCCTTGAGCACCCGCTTGGCTTCGGTCATCCAGGCGATGGTGAAATTGTCATAGGCCTCGAAACTGGCGAACTGGTCCCACGCATCGTCGCAGGCATCGACCTTGGAATTGTCTGGGCGATGGAGGTCGCCGCCGAGTTGGAGATTGTAGGGCGGGTCGGCAAAGACCAGATCCACCGACTTGGACGGGAGCTTGGCCAACTGTTCGATACAGTCGCCGAGGATAAAGGTTTCGGGCCCGAAGGTCATGACGTCGCTCCACGTTTGAATCCCCATCAATGACCGAGCGTGGTTAAACTCCCGTTGAGAAGCATGGTTAATGAGGGGTATGTAGATTTTGTTCTCACGCAGATCTCTTGTGCCGTGGCGTAATTGCGAGGCGCATCGCGCCGAAGCAACCCAGGGGAACATCCG
>JBEGOG010000157.1:0-4775 GCA_041182125.1 Pseudomonadota bacterium | reverse complement strand
GCCTCATGGGGCGCGAGCCTTTTTTGCCTGTCACTGATCAGCTTTGCCCTCTTAATACCAGCCGGATGGCTCGCCTATCGTGGCCTTTCCGCCGCGCCGGAGGCCGACCGTCTGATCCAAGCGGCCATGACCTCCTTTGGCCTCGCCGGCACTGGTGCCTTGGTCACCGTCGGGCTCGCCGCCCTGATCGCCTTTGGCGCGCCCCAGAACCACGGGATCAAGCGTTTGGCCAGCCTCGGCTATGCCACGCCCGGTGCGGTTATGGCCGTCGGTCTTCTGGCACCGGCCAGTCTGATCTGGCACGGCGCGGGATCGGGTGGCAGTCAGACCGTGGCGTTAGCTCTAGGTCTGCTCATTCTGGCCTATGCTGCGCGCCTGATGGCCTCGGCCCTCGGCCCCATTGAAGCGGGACTGGCGCGCGTGACCCCGTCGATGGACCGCGCCTCTCGCACGCTCGGTGAGACCGAGACTGGAACCCTTCGCCGGGTCCATGTGCCCATCGCCAAGGGAGCCCTATGGACGGCAACCTTGCTGATCTTTGTCGATGTCCTGAAAGAATTGCCCGCGACCTTGATCCTGCGGCCCTTTAACTTTGACACCCTCGCCGTTCTGGCCGATCGCTACGCCTCCGACGAGCGTCTGGCGCAGGCGGCTTGGCCAACCTTGCTTATCGTGCTGACCGCGAGCCTGCCCATCATCATCCTGTCGCGCAAGATCATGCAGTCGCGGCCGGGGGAATAGACCGACATGACCACTGCCCTAACCCTTGATCATGTCCGCAAGCTCTATGGTGCCAAGGCTGCGGTCGATGGGGTCAGCCTGACGCTTGAAGCGGGAAAGATCACCTGCCTCCTCGGTCCCTCCGGTTGCGGTAAGAGTACGCTCCTGCGCCTGATTGCGGGGTTAGAGCCTCTCGATGGGGGTACGGTCGCCACAGACCGAATCCTGTCAGGGCCAAGCTCTCATCTGCCGCCAGAACAACGTGATATTGGCTTTGTTTTCCAAGACTATGCACTTTTTCCTCATATGTCAGTCGAAGACAATGTCGCCTTCGGACTGAAGCGCCTAAACCCTATTGAGCGCCAACAGCGGGCCCTGAAGCAACTCGGGCGGGTTCACCTCGCCGACCGCGCCAAGGCCTTTCCGCAAGCCCTGTCGGGCGGTGAGCAACAGCGCATAGCCCTCGCCCGCGCCCTTGCGCGCGAACCAGCACTGGTCCTTCTGGACGAGCCCTTTTCTGGCCTAGATGCCCACCTCAAGGCCGGGGTCCGTGATGCCACCCTTGCGGCGCTGCGTGAGGCGGGAACTGCCGCCCTGATCGTGACTCACGACGCCGAGGAGGCCTTGATGATGGCCGACCATCTGGCCCTGATGGATCACGGCAAGATCCTGCAAATCGGCACGCCTCAGGACTGTTACCGAAATCCAGTTTCGCTCGCTGCTGCCAGACTGCTCGGTCCAGTCAATGCCATTGAAGTGACGATCAAAGACGAAATCGCGACGAGCGACTTGGGCCGCCTTAACGCCTCAGGTCTTGCCGATGGACCGGCTCTGGCCCTTATCCGGCCTGAGGCGGTCCGGGCGGGTGTCGATCAGACGGGCACGCTGTCCGCCGTGGTCCGGTCATGCCGATTTGCTGGAGCAGACTGTTGGGTCGCACTAGAAGTCGACGGCCCTGAGGGCCTAGTGCTCCACACCCAAATAGAGACCGTCCTTTGCCCAGCAATCGGTGACCAGCGCTCGATCGCCCTTGATCCGAGAGCCTACACCATAGTCCCCGCCTAACCCGCAGGTTACAGGCCCTCGGTCGGATAATCGCCTTTCGACCGACAATAGTCGTATGTATGGATTGTCTAAAGTGCGGTCCCTGCTATGTCCCACTGTGCGCAAGTGTCACACGATGGCGGATAGCTTCGGGGGAACAGATGAAGACGATGATCCAACTTTTAGCGGCCATGGCAGTGAGCAGCACAGCCATCGCGGCTCATGCTGAAGCAGACCAAGCCCCCAAAGCCATCAGCTTCGTCGGAACCACCACCACCGATCTATGGCAAAATACCTCCGGCGGACTGAAGCGCGGCGGCGTTGTGATCAACACGGCCGACCTGATCTTTGATTTTGACGGCGCAGCGGTTGGCCAAGAGGGCTGGACCGCGAACCTACATGTGCTGGCCACCGACGGCCATAGTCTCAGCGCCTTGGTCGGCGACGTTCAGGCCGCGACCAATATCGAAGGGGACGGCGCGACCCACCTGTTCGAGGCCTGGGTCCGTCGCCAGATCACAGACAAGACGGCAATCAAGGTCGGGATCATAGACCTCAATGCTGACTTCGATGCCAATGAGACACCGGGCCTGTTTATCAACAGCTCCCACGGTGTGGGTCCGGAGCTTTCAGGCGCTGGCCCCAATGCTGCGCCCGTTTGGCCGAACGGCACAGCCGGGATCGAGCTACAGATGACGCCAACTGAGAACAGTCGCTTTACAGCAGCCCTCTTCAACGGCACGCCCCGCGATGTTGATCATCCCCTCGCCCTCGCCGCTGTCACGCTTCACAAGGATGATGGGGTAATGGCCATCGCGCAAGGCGACTGGACCAGCGCTAAGGGCGTCCATTGGTCGGCGGGCGTCTGGCATCATACGGCGGATTTTAGCCCGCTTGATCCCTTCGCCGCCGATATGGTGTCCGGGCAAACCGGTGCCTATGGTCTGGTCGAGGCCCCGCTCCCGTTCCTTCCCAAGTCCAGTGGCTGGGTCAGGGTCGGCAAGGTGGACGAAGCCTCGTCCTATGTCTCAACCTATGTCGGCGGCGGCGTGACCTACGACGGGCCGTTCTCCGCACGCCCCGATGACAAGGTCGGACTGGCCTTTGCCTATGCGGGCATCAGTGACAAGGCCCGTGCGGCCTCAGCGCTGGGCGGCCTGCCCCTGAAATCTGGCGAAATGGCTTTTGAACTGACCTATGCGGCTCAAATTACGCCAGCCTTGGCGCTGCAGCCGGACCTGCAGTACATCATCCATCCCGGCGGCGATTCGTCTCTGGGCGACGCTCTGGTTATTGGCCTAAGGGTATCGCTGCAAACCTATTAAGGACGACCGCCCGTGACCTCGCCCATCGAAGAGACGATCTTTGCCCAGTTGGCGTTGGTGGAAGAAGGCAAGTCCATCGATCCGGCCGCTGTCGCCAAGGCGCTGGAGCCTGAGGGCTGGCGTCGGATGCTGGGACAGGTCCGCTCCACAGCCGTGGGTCTCGCCCGTCAAGGCAAGCTGGTCATCACCCGCCACGGCAAGCAGGCCGACCCCGAAGCCTTTAAGGGCGTCTATCGGTTGCGGATGGTTCTCGAAACCGACCGCAAGCCCGCGCCCATGGTCGAGATCGTCGCTGAGGATGGGGTTACGTCTAGCGAAACCTAGACCCTTTTCATGTTGAGACAGTCTTAGCTTCAGCAAGAGGGGCGTCCAGCGCCGATCACCAATCGGGATGGGGCTCCACAAGCCCGAGCGCCTCTTCAATTCGCCGGCGGGTCGCCGCAGTGATGCCTTTGGGCAGATCATCGGGGTGGAACCAGTCCGCCTCGTGGATTTCACCGACGGAGGTGGCCTGTCCCTGTTCCCAGCTTTCGATGCGGTAATAGAGAACGTGATCGCCGCGGTGACGAGCGTGGTTATTGTGCACGGACAGCAGGCGCGGGCGTGAGGTCGCCACGATCCCCACCTCCTCCACCAGTTCACGGATCACCGCCGTCTCTGCCGCCTCGCCGCGATCGACGCCGCCGCCGGGCAGGTACCAGCCATCGACATAGGTGTGCTGGATCAATAGCACCCGGCCAGCCTCATCTGTGACCAGACCCCGAACGCCCAAGGTCATGCCGCGCTCAAGCCGGAACTTGAGGTGAAAAAAGGGCCTTACAAGTGGCTCAATCCGTCGAAGCCAAACCATGGAAAATCCTATCAAGAACCCTGCGACATCATAGCGGCACCCTTGCCCTAAAGGCCCATGATCGCTAAAGGCGGACAACGACATTCGAACCGGAGCCGCATCATGATCGCGCTGCTGACCATCTTCATCTTCATTGCTGCCCTTTTCGCCCTCAACATCTTCGATACTGGCCGTCCCGACTAGGCTGAAAGTGACATGACCGGCTTGCCGAACCCTTCGTCGCGCGGAGTCGCCCTGATTACGGGCGGTGCACGGCGAATCGGCAAGGCGATGGCCCTTGCCGTTGGCGAGGCGGGCTTTGATGTCGCCATCCACCACCGAGGCGGGGCTGATGAGGCCCAAGAGGTGGTCCAGAGCCTTCAGGCGCTTGGACGTAGGGCCAAGGCCTTCAGCGCAGATCTGGCCAACGAGGCCGAGGTGCAAGCCTTGGTGCCAACCGTCACAGCGGCGTTAGGGCCGGTGACTCTTCTGATCAACAATGCTTCGCTGTTCGAAGACGACCGGATCGAGAACCAGACCCGCGCCTCTTGGGACGCGCATATGGAGACGAACCTCAGAGCACCGATCGTGCTGGCCCAAGCCATGGCCGCCGCGCTACCGGTGGACGCCGAGGGCCTGATCCTAAATCTGCTCGATCAGCGGGTGCTCAAGCTCAATCCGCAATTTTTCAGCTATACCCTGAGCAAGGCGGCCCTTTGGCAGGCCACCAAGACGCTGGCCCAGGCGCTCGCGCCGCGCATTCGGGTCAATGGCATTGGCCCCGGCCCGACCCTGCCCTCCATCCATCAGGCGGAAGGGGAATTCGAAGCCGAAGCCGCAAACACCCTGTTGCAACG
>JBEGOG010000156.1:0-4784 GCA_041182125.1 Pseudomonadota bacterium | reverse complement strand
ATCAACGCCCAGAACTGCGTCCACTGTAAGACCTGCGACATCAAGGATCCGTCGCAGAACATCAACTGGACCACGCCAGAAGGCGGCGGCGGCCCCAACTATCCCAATATGTAATCTGTTATTTTCGGTTCGGGGCAGGCCTAAGGCGGTCTGCCCCTTGAAACCTTGGGTGAAACAGAAGACCTTCGGGTCATGTTTGATTTTGCTCCCCCCGTACCCTTTCGCTCCCTCGCTCTCACCCTCTTGGCCAGCGCCTCGCTGACCCTCGCGGGCTGCGCCTCTGTCCCCGCCGCGCCTGACAGGCCGGTGCAAGAGGTCTATGTTCCGAAGGTGAGCCAAGAGGCCTCGGTCTACGCCCTCTATATGGCCGGCCAGACGGCAATCAATTCGGGCCGCAGTGCTGACGCCGCGGGCTATTTCGCAAAGGCTCAGGCCCTAGATAGCAGCAACAGCATGCTGGCCGAGCGTACCTTCACCGCAGCGCTCTTGTCCGGCGACGTGTCCACAGCGGCCAAGATGGCAGCGCTGACCAGCGGCGACGCCAAGGATGGTACAAAATCTTTGGGCCAGTTCGTGCGTGCTGTCGACGCGATGGGGGCGGGTGATCCGACGCAAGCTAAGCTTGCCTTTGACCTGCTGAGCCAGAAGGATTTTGATCCTTCCTATAAGGTTTCAACCGAACTTCTCTTGCCCTATGCTGCGGCCATGGCCGGCGACTGGGATGCGGCGCTTGCCACGCCCGCGCCGACCAAGGACCGGTTTGCCTCCTTCTTTGCCACCCTCAATCAGGCACAACTGTTAGAGCGTCGCGGCAAGATCGACGAAGCGACCAAGGCCTACCAGACCCTTATGGCGACGGGGGATGGAAGTGGCTTTCTTTCTGGGGCTTATGGCGCTTTCCTAGAGCGTCAAGGCCGCAAGGCCGAGGCCATCGGTATCTATGATGCTGTTCTGGCGGGCGATGCCAGCGATGTGACCGCCTTGGATGCCAAGGTCCGACTGGCCAAGAGAAAGCCCGCTCCAGCCCTCCCATCCTTGCAAAAAGGCGCAGCAGCGACCTTGATGGCGACGGCGGTTGCGGCCGTCGGCCAGCGTCAGCCACAGGGCGGACTGATCTATCTTCGGCTGGCCCTGAGGCTTGATCCGAGCCTTGATGAGGCTTGGGTGCTCATTGGCGACCTGATGACCAGCGCTAAGGACAGTGCAGCAGCGACAGCGGCCTATTCGCAGATCGCGCCGTCCAGTACGCGCTATGGCGAGGCGCGCAATCGTCTGGCCTGGGGGCTCCAGAGGGCTGGCGACAATGAGGCCGCTATCAAACTGGCCGAAGAGACGGTCAAGCAGCGGCCTAAAGATGTCGATTGCCTGTCTACCCTTGCTGATCTTCTTCGCACGGCGGAGCGATTTGACGAGTCGATTAAGATCCTCGACCGCGTGATCGCCATGCGCGGCGAGACCGCCGAGTGGGGCTATTATTTCATGCGCGGCATTGCGCTGGAGCGATCGGGCAACTGGACCGCCGCCGAGGCTGACTTGAAAAAGGCCCTCGACCTCAATCCCACCGAGCCAGAGATCATGAACTATCTGGGCTATTCCTGGATCGATCGCGGTGAAAATCTGGAGGAGGGGCTGGCCCTGATCCGGCAGGCGCTGACGGGCCGCCCGGATTCTGGGGCGATGGTCGATAGCCTCGGCTGGGCCTATTTCCGCCTTGGCGACTTTAAGCGCGCGGCAGACATGCTCGAGCAGGCGGTGCAGATGGAGGCGGCAGACGCTGACGTCAACAACCACCTCGGTGATGCCTATTGGCGCGTTGGGCGCACGGTCGAGGCGAAATATCAGTGGGAGCGGGTGCTTACCCTCATGCCCACGGACAAGATGAAGGCCGAGGTTGAGGGCAAGTTGAAGGACGGCTTGCCGGAACTGACCGGACCGCCTGCGCCGCCCTTGCGTGCCGATCCCCTGCCCGGTGGGGGGACGCCAACGTGAGCCTGACGGCCTTCGCTCCGGCTAAGATCAATCTGTTCCTGCATGTCGGTGGATTGGATGAGAGCGGCTATCACCCTCTGTCGAGCCTGATGGTCTTTGCCGATTTTGGCGATCAGATTTCGGTTGAAGCGGCGGATGCCATCACCATCGAATTGGACGGGCCCTTCGCTGAGGCCTTCGCCAACGAAAACCTGTCGGACAATCTAGTGACCCAGGCGGTGCGCAAGATCCTGTCAGTGATCAAGGGCCCGCAACCGCCCTTTCGGGTGCTCTTGACCAAGAACCTGCCTGTCGGCGCGGGTCTTGGCGGCGGATCGAGCGACGCTGGCGCGACCTTGCGGCTCCTGCGCAGTGCCCTGAACCTATCCATCAAAGATCAGGATCTGCAGGAGATGGCAGCGAGCCTTGGCTCAGACGGCGCTGCTTGCCTCTGGGCTGAACCCGTTATTGCGGAGGGGCGGGGCGAGATCCTGTCCAAGGCTCCGCAGATGCCGACCCTGCATGCGGTGCTGGTCAATCCCGGCATTGTCTGTTCAACGCCGCAGGTCTTTCGTGCCTATGATGAGGCCGGTGGGGTAGGGGATGCCTATACGCCCAACCTGCCGCCCGTGATCGAAACGGTCGAAGAGGTTGCGGCCTATCTGACCTATTGCCGCAATGATCTGGAGGGGCCTGCTGTGCGGCTCCATCCTGAGATTGGCGAAGTGCTCGAGAGCTTGCGTGAGGAGCGTGAGACGCTTTTGGCGCGGATGTCGGGATCTGGTTCGACCTGTTTTGCGCTTTGTGGCAGTGAGATTGAGGCCGAAGGTCTGGTCGATCGGCTCGAGCAGATGCGCCCCGACTGGTGGATCAAGAAGTGCCGCCTCGGCGGGCCTTGGCCGCAAGACTAATCCCGAAACCAAAACGGGGGCCCCGAAGGACCCCCGTTCCGCAGACTTGGGCCTCCGCCCTTGTCTTAGTGCATGGCTTCCCCGTGCAGGGAGGCATCGAGACCCTCGACTTCGCCCTCTTCGGAGACCCGCAGGCCAACCGTGTATTTGCAGATCATCAGGATGATGTAGGTGGCCAGACCCGACCAGACGATGGTCACACCGACACCCATGGCCTGCTTCATCACCGAGGCGCCTTCGCCAAGGCTGTTGATGGTGGCGTCCGCCAGCAGACCGGTGAGGAGCGCACCGATAATGCCGCCGATGCCGTGCACGCCGAAGGCGTCGAGGCTGTCATCATAGTTGAAGATCTTCTTGAGCCAGACGGCGCTGACATAGCAGCCTGCACCAGCGATCAGGCCGATGATCAGGGCGCCTTGTGGGTTCACGAAACCAGCGGCAGGGGTAATGGCCACCAGACCAGCAACCGCACCCGAGGCGAGACCCAGCATGCCGGGCTTCTTGCGCTCAACCCACTCCACGATCATCCAAGACAGGGCTGCAGCAGCGGCAGCAACTTGGGTGTTCAGCATAGCGGCAGAGGCGATACCGTCTGCGGCCCATTCCGAACCGGCGTTGAAGCCGAACCAGCCCACCCACAGAAGCGAGGCACCGATCATCGTATAGACGAGATTGTGTGGAGCCATATTCTCAGAGCCGTAGCCCTTACGCTTGCCCAGAACCAAGGCGCAGACCAAGCCCGCAACACCGGCATTGATGTGGACCACGGTGCCGCCAGCGAAGTCGAGCACTCCAGCGGTCGAGAGGAAGCCGCCGCCCCAGACCCAGTGACAGACCGGCGCATAGACGAAGATCGACCACAGGGTCGTGAAGACCAGAAGGGTCGAGAACTTCATACGCTCTGCGAAGGCACCGGCAATCAGGGCTGGGGTGATGATCGCGAAGGTCATCTGATAGACGACCCACAGCATTTCAGGCAGGCCCTTGGCCACGGCGTAGGCCGTATCGACCCGCACATTGTTCAAGAAGAACGCGTCAAAGCTGCCGATGTAGGGCTGCAGGGCCGACGATGGGTTATAGCCCAAGGCGAGGCTGTAGGTGCAGACCATCCACACCACCGTCACCAGAGCGGTAATGGCGAAGGATTGGGCAACCGTGGCGATGACGTTCTTCTTGCGCACCATGCCGCCATAGAACAGGGCAAGGCCAGGAATGGTCATCAGCAGGACGAGAGCGGTGGAGGTCAAGATCCAAGCCGTGCCGCCGGAGTCCAACTCCAGAGGGGCTTGGTGCGCCAGCAAGGCTGGGGCGGGTGCAGCGGCCTCTTCAGCAGCGGGAGCCGAGGAGGCGGGCAGGGCCGCTTCGGTACTGTCAGCGGGTGCCGATGAGGCGGCAGGTGCCGCGTCTTGAGCGTGAGCGGACGGCGCGGTCATCAGACCGCCTCCGACCAGAACGGCCGCGAGCATCAGGCCGCTAAGCCCCTTGCCGATCAGCCCTTTAATGGAGGTGAGTTTCATCGTGGAGATCCCCTATATCCGGTCTTAAAGAGCCGATGAGCCGGTTTCGCCGGTACGGATGCGCACCGCTTCTTCGACATTGAGTACGAAAATCTTTCCGTCGCCGATCTTGCCTGTTCCAGCGGCGGCCTTGACGGCTTCGACGGCACCGGCGACGGCACCATCGTCAACAACGGCTTCAAGCTTCATCTTCGGCACGAAGTTCACTTGATATTCCGCACCACGATAGATTTCGGTCTGCCCCTTCTGACGGCCGTAGCCCTTCACCTCAGAGACAGTCAGGCCTTCCACGCCAGCTTTCACGAAGGCTTCACGCACCTCGTCGAGCTTGAAGGGCTTTATGATCGCAATGATCAGTTTCATCCGTTCGCTCCCGCGCGTTCGAGCC
>JBEGOG010000155.1:0-4789 GCA_041182125.1 Pseudomonadota bacterium | reverse complement strand
GTCGCTCCATAACTGGCGGACGGTCTAGTCAGGCCTTGGGACAAGCGCCCGGTTTGAATTGCGTCCCCGGTTCGAAAGGGTCTCCGAATTAGGGCCGCAAATGCGGACCCTCAACGGTCGTTCAATGCCATGCGATAAACACTCGCTGCGAAGCCGCATATGGGCAGCCATAGGGTCTTAGCAAGGGCTAATGACCCAACGAATGTGTGGACTTTCACATAATCACGTCTTCGAGGCCCTCATGGACCTTAAAAACCCTTTTTCCGCAACCATGAATCGACCCGGCCGAGCTGTTCAGACTTGAAGCGGACATTCTGACGCGCACTGCCAAGGGCCGCATTGGCTCTGGCCCGGTCCTCTGGCCGGACCGACCTTTCGATATAGTCGGCGAGGGTTTGGACCATAGCCGGGTCTTGCGTGCCGGAAAGGAGGCTCGGCATGAACTGCGCCGAAGCCATCGAGTCGAGACCCTTTGCGATCCGGTCCAGATGATCGAGCGAAAACTGCCAGGCCAGAACCTCATGATTGTCCGAGAGACGCTGGATCA
Source organism: Pseudomonadota bacterium (assembly GCA_041182125.1). Taxonomy (GTDB): domain Bacteria; phylum Pseudomonadota; class Alphaproteobacteria; order Caulobacterales; family Caulobacteraceae; genus CAISGS01. The sequence continues at coordinate 4,242 of JBEGOG010000155.1, read as the reverse complement.
GGCGCGGACCGATGGTCACCGGAACCGAATCGCTGATCGACAGGTCAAGCATCTGTCTGGCGAGAGCCGGATCACGCACCCCGGCCATGGCCGAGAAGAGCTCATTGCGCTCCATCTGGCTCTTGGCCACCTTGGCGCGGCGCAGGGCCTCATCGAAAAGGGCCTGATCGGCATGGCTCAAGGCCACCGACTGAAGGGCCGAGCGGATATCGCCGGGCATGGCCTGCGGATCGGTGTCGGCGGCAAGGAAGCGGCGCTTGGCCTCCGCCACCACAACGGTATCATCAAACCGGCCCAAGGCTGAAATGAGCGACAGACGCAGCAGGCCCACGCGCGGCGACTCTCCCGAGGCGGGGCGCCAGCCGATCTTGGCGAGGACGGGATTAAGCACCGAGCGACCATAGGCGGCCATAGCCGCCTGACGGGGGCTGTTTTCAAACAGGTTGCTCAACCGCCCCAGAACAGCTTGGGCCCGCTCGGTGACCGTTGGATCGCTTGAGGCGTCAAGGCGGCTTGCAAGGTCCAGATAGTCACCGATAGGGGCATAGCCGCCTTGGGTCAGGGCAAAGCCATCATTGAGCAGGCCAAGCTGATCGCTGGCCTCCAGATCGTCAAAGCGCGCGATCAAACCGGCCTTGAGGGCGGGTGCATAGTTGGACCGGAAATAGCCCGCCTGGCCCGCATTGAGCTTGATCGGCCCGCAGCCCGCGATGACCGCCTTGGTCACCGGCTTGCCGCTCGTCAAGACCGTTTGGGTTCCAGCCTGTCCTAGCACGGCGACCCGCACCGGCACGCGCCACGCGCCTGAAACCTTTGAGGCCTCATCCAGCCCGAACCGGCCCTGACGAAGGGTGATGGTCGTCTGTCCCTTGCTGCACACAGCCCGTTCAAGCGTGATCAGAGGCACGCCCGGTTGACGGATGAAATCATTGGCAATGGCGATGATCGGCTTATTGGCGGCGGTCTCGACCGCGCTCCAGAGATCTTGCGTGACCGTATTGCCATAGGCATGGGTGCGCATATAGGCCCGCACGCCCTCGCGGAAGGGGACCTCACCGGCATAGTCTTCCAGCATGCGGATGACGGCCTGACCCTTTTGATAGGTGATGGCATCAAAGATTTGCGACACCTGCTCGACCGTATTGACCGTCTGAACCACCGGATGGGTCGATGACTTTGCGTCAAGGCTCAGGGCAGATTCCTTGCCCGACTCCTCCTTCAGCCAGACTTTCCAGTCCGGATGCATCCTGTCCGCGACGCGGGTCTCCATCCACGAGGCAAAGCCTTCGTTCAGCCAGATATCGTCCCACCAGGCCATGGTGACCAGATCGCCGAACCATTGGTGCGCCACCTCGTGGGCAACGGTCGAATAGACATTCTGCCGATCCGCCTCGTTCGAGCGCAGGGGGTCGAGCAAAAGAACCCGTTCGAAATAGAGGATCGCCCCCCAATTTTCCATCGCACCAAAGCCGCCGCCATTGGGCACAGCGAGATTGTCGAGCTTGGGCAGAGGATAGGGCGTGCCGAAATAGTCATTAAACTCGACAAGGATCTTGGCAGCATCATCCAGAGCCACCTGACCCTTATCCAGATCGCCGCGCTTGGTCACCACCCCGACATCGACCGCGCCGACCTTGATGGTCCGCCGCTCCAGATCACCGACCCCGAAGAACAGCAGATAGCTGCTCATCTTGGGGGACGGCGCGAACTGGACCTTTTTGAGGCCACCGCCGAGCGATTGGCTGGCAAGCTCGGGCATATTGGACAGGGCCATGCGGCCTTCGGGCACAATGGCCTCTAGGGCAAAGACCGCCTTGCGCGATGGCTCATCCCAGCTAGGCACAAAACGCCGCGCATCCGGGGCTTCAAACTGGGTGACCAGCATCTGGCCCTTGCCGTTTGCGTCCTCATAATCGACCGCGAACAGGCCGCGCGACTGGGTGTTGATCAGGCCCGCATAGTCGATGGTCAGGCTGTAATCGCCCGGCTGGATCGGGGCCGCAAAGCCGATCTTGACGGTCTGGACCTCAGCATCAAAAACGACCGTTGGGGTCTCGGCCTCACGGCCGCTCAACACCACCTTCGAAAAGGTCAGGTCGGCGGCATTGAGGGTCAGGCTCTGGGTTGGCCGCTTGACGGTGATGGCAATGGTGACCTTGCCGTCAAAGCGCATCTTGGCCGCATCGGGCTTGATCTGAATGTCATAGCGGCTGGGGGTGACCTCATTGGGCAAGACCTGACGCTGGCTGGCCGCCTCTGTCTGAACCGGAGCCGACAGGGCCTGAGTACTGCCCAGGGCGAAGAAACAGGCCGCGCTGACAGCGCCCAGCCAAAGGGTCTTTTTCGAAATTTGGCCCATCTGCCGCATGCTCTTTTCCGCCATCTCTAGGTTTAGTTTTAAGGGGGCTTACAGAAGATTTGCGCGCCATTCAACGCCAGCCCTTGGAACAAGGCCGTCCTTGATCCATCTAAGCCGAATGAGCGGTTTTCAACTCCTGCCCGGTCGGCTTGACCCCAAGGCCCAGAGCGATCTGGTGGCTGAGGTGGAGCGCGTCATTGCCGCCGCCCCTCTGTTCACGCCGGTCACGCCGGGGGGACAGCCCTTTTCGGTGCGGATGACCAATTGCGGACCCTTAGGTTGGATGTCGGATCGGGCGGGCTATCGCTATCAGGCCAACCACCCGGTGACGGGCCAGCCGTGGCCTGCGATCCCGCAAGTCCTGCTCGATCTTTGGTCGGAGCTGGTCGATCCTCAGGTCGCGCCCGAGGCCTGCCTGATCAATCTCTATGGCCCGACCGCGCGGATGGGTCTGCATCAAGATCGCGACGAGGCCGATTTTGGTTTCGCCGTTCTGTCTATCTCGCTTGGCGATACGGCGGTCTTTCGTATCGGAGGCACGACGCGCGGCGGTAAGACACGGTCGGTGCGGCTGGCCTCTGGCGATGTTTGCCTCTTGGCCGGAGAAGACCGATTGGCCTTTCACGGGATTGATCGGGTTCTGGCCGGGTCATCTCGCCTGCTCTCCAGTGGCGGACGATATAACCTGACCCTTCGCCGGGTGAGCGCTGCTGGTCGGTGAATCTTTGACAGCCGGGCCATAAGGCCGCAATTTAAGCGGGCACGAAAAGATGGCCGCCAGACAGCTCCGACAGACGGCCCATGCGAAGGATTGACCCATGGTTTCGCTCACTCGCCCCGAAGGCTCCGAGCCGCAAGATTTTCATATGTCGCGGCGCGGGATCGCAGGTCTGTTCTTTGCCGGTTTCGCCGCCTACTCCGTGTCGGCACAGGCTGAGCCAATCGTCACCGACAGTGTCGGCCTGATCACCAGCGAAGAGACCTTCCCCCACCCCGAATCGCCCCTGCCTGCTTTTGTCGCGCGGCCAGATGCCAAGGGCCGCTATCCGGTGGTTATCGTGGTGTCAGAGGTCTTTGGGGTGCATGAATATATTCGCGATGTCTGCCGCCGCTTAGCCAAGCTTGGCTATGTCGCCATCGCCCCCGCCTTCTTCCATCGCGCCGGGGATCCAGCGCCTCTGAAGGACTTTAAGGCGATCCAAAAGATCGTTGAAACCGCGACCAATGCCCAGGTCATGAGCGACATTGCCGCAACCCTCGACTGGGCCAAGCAACAGAGCTTTGCCGAAAAGCGCTTTGCTCTGACCGGCTTTTGCTGGGGCGGCGCGGTGGCGTGGATGGCCTCAGCCCAGTTCAAGGAACTCAAGGCCTCAGTGGCTTGGTATGGTCGGACCTCCAAGCCCGCAGCGGGCGGGTTCTTGGGCGCAGAAGACCGGCTCTGGCCCATTGATGTGGCCGGGCAACTTCACGGCCCTGTATTGGGGCTCTATGGCGGCAAGGACAGGGGCATCCCGCAGGCCGATACGGACGCCCTTAAGGCGGCATTGGTCGCCGCACGCAAGAAGGGCAGCGACCTGATCGTCTATCCCGAGGCCCAGCATGGGTTCCATGCCGACTATCGCGAGACCTACAATGCGGCCGCTGCAACCGATGGCTGGCAGCGGATGCTCGCCCATTTCGCAAAGAATGGCGTTAAGCCCAGAACCCCAAAAAAGTAGAGGCCACTAAGCTCAAAGGACCCTGAGGCCCTAAAGGCCTCAGGGCACTCGAGATCTTTAGGCTTGGCGGTCCACAGACGCGCCGGGTTCACCGCTCGTCTGGCCATAGGCACCGGCAGCAGCGGACGGCTCAGCCGATCCCGAAGCCTTAGACGCCACCACGAC
>JBEGOG010000154.1:0-4844 GCA_041182125.1 Pseudomonadota bacterium | reverse complement strand
TCTGGTCCCAAACCAGATGCGCTACCAGGCTGCGCTACGCTCCGTTCCGTCAGTGGGGGGCTTGTGACACGTCAGAGACAGAACCGCAATGGACCTCTTACGTCTAAACGCTAATTGCTTTGCGCATCAGCTTGAAGATCGCGGTTCCGCGCACCACTTCGCGCTCGCCAACCCGGATGACGCCCTCGACAAAGGCCAGATCCTTGGTCTTGCGGGTGACGCGTCCTGTACCGATGACCCACTCCCCGGCCCTCGCCATGCTGAGAAAATCGACCGAGAGGTGAACCGTGACCGAGGCCGTGCCTGTGGCGCGGTGAACGGCGGTGGCCAAGACCCCATCTAGGAAGGTCGACAACATGCCGCCATGGACGATGCCCATACCGTTGCAGTGACGGTTCAAGGCATAGAAGGCCTGCTCGAAGCCATGCTCATCGACGCGGTGGAAATAGGGTCCATTGTGGAGCGTATAGGGACCGCGATTGCGGGACTCGACGAAGCCCTCAGGCGGGGCAGGAATAGGCTTGGTCTCAGTCACGCTTAAAGATCCTATGTTTGACCCGGTCGCCCGGATAGATGCCCAGTTGCGCCGCGCGCCCTCCGGCCAGTTCCAAGACGCCGCGAATGGCGCCGCCAGAGGGGATCGGCACCTCCGAATGAGGCGCGGCATTACGGGCAATGGTCAGGATGCGGCCATCTTGGGTGATGAAGATAATATCCAATGGAATCAGTGTGTTTCTCATCCAAAAGGCCGCTTCACGCGGGGTTTTGAAGTCGAATAACATGCCCTTGTCCGGTGCCAGAGACTTGCGAAACATCATGCCGCGATTGCGGGTCGCTTCGGTATCAGCAATCTCAACGGTGAACCTAGTGGTGGCCTTAGCGGTGATGATCTCTAGGGGTTCTTCGCGCAAGGTCGCTGCATGGGTCGCGCTTGGGTGGGCGGCGACCATGACAAGCAGAGCGGAGACCATCAGGCCCAGCAGGCTTCGGCGCGCCATCCGATTTGCAGTCATGACCATGGCTCCCTTGACCCAAATGAGGTCTATGGCTCAGCAATAGCCAAGCGCGGCCTTAGGTCCAACCAAATTGGCAAGGTCAGAGCGCTTTATGCCCGCTCAATCGGCGAGATCTCCGCCACGACCAGCCCCTTAGGGCCATTGGCGAACCGCACCATGACCTCAGTCCCCGGCTGAAGATCATCCAGGCCACCCCGGCGCAGGGTCTCAATATGGACGAAGATATCGCCGGGCTCCGCGTCGCGCACGACAAAGCCATAGCCCTTGGTGCGGTTGAACCACTTCACCACAGCGCGCTCGGCAGGTCCGGTCGCCTCGAGCAAGGTCAGAGCACTATCAAGACTGTCACGGCGCGGTGCGGGGCGCTCTCGGCTCGCTGCCCGATTCGTTCGGTCCATCGCCTGAGCATTAACCGGCTGAGCTTCTGATTCGTCCAGTTCTAGGACCTCATCGACCTGCCAGCCCTTGGCGCGCTTGGCGACCTGACAGACGATGACCGAACCCTCAAGGGCGTCATCCTTGCCATAGTGCCGCAAGGCTGTGATGTGCAGCAGGACATCGTTGCGGCCCGTCATCTGCGGCACATCGGGGACGATAAAGCCATAGCCCTTGGCGGGATCAAACCACTTAACGCGCCCGCTGATCTGAACAGCGGGTGCCTGTGGCCCCTCCCCCTCATCGTCAAAACCAGACATAGAGTCCCTCTGGCCCTGCCTTGTGCCATCCCGCTCGGAATAGTCACAGTCATGGCGACCAATGTGCTGGACAGAACAGTGTGACCCAAGTCGAAACTCGTCAATCACTCTTTTGAGTCGCAATAAAGAGGATGCCTCTCCCCGAGGCCTTTATTAGCCCCAGACTTGAGGCCGCCTCCCCTGCCAAGGCGCTTCCTTTTCCAACTGGGCGGCCAACCTAAAGAGGGTCGCTTCGTCGGCATATCGGGCCGTGAACATCATCCCGACCGGCAGACCATTGGCCGACATTTCCAGCGGCAAGGACAGGGACGGCTGGCCTGAGAAGTTTGAGGGCGGGGTGAAGGGGAAGACCTGACCTTGCCTGCGGTTCAGTTCGCGCGGCTCCAGGGCAACCGGGTCGATGAAACCGACCTCAGGCACAGGAGTGCCAAGGACCGGCGACAGATAGATGTCCCAGTCGTTAAAGAAGGCCAAGGTCTGGCGATTGAGCATGCGCAGCTCTTGCATGCCGCGCAGGGCCTGCTCTCCGGTGACCTTGCGCCCGCCCTTTAGAGCGGCCCAGGTCAGGGGTTCGAGCTCGTGCGGCTCGGGCTCGCGGCCGATCTCGTCGATCAGACGGCCCATCATGGCGGCGAAATTGGCGCCGGAGACCGGTCCTCGGGCTTGATAGAGGGCGCGATAGTCAATCCCCATCCCCTGCTCGACCACCTCATGGCCAAGACCCTGCAACAGCGCCGCCGTGCGCTCGAGCGCGGCTTGGATTTCAGGATCAATTGGACGGCCCGAAGCCGTCTCTGATGACCAGGCAATCCGCAACCGGCCAGGCGATTGTTCGATCTCTTCCATATAGGGCCGCGCCTTAGGCGGCGCGGGATAGGGGTCGCCGATCTCGGGCTTTCCGGTAGCATCGAGCATAGCGGCACTGTCGCGCACGGTGCGGGTGACCACATGATCGACCACGAAGCCAATGGCATAGTCGGTGCCATCGGGCAGGTTCAGATTACGGTCGCGCGTCACCTTCAGGCCGACAAGGCCGCAGCAGGCCGCTGGGATTCGGATAGAGCCAAGACCATCGCTGGCATGGGCCATCGGCACGACCCCCGCCGCCACGGCCGAGGCCGATCCTCCTGATGATCCGCCCGAGATGTGCGCCGGGTTCCAAGGATTGCGGCAAGGGCCCAGCAAAGCGCCCTCGGTCGTGCCGGTTATGCCATATTCAGGCGTATTGGTCTTACCCAGCGGGATGACCCCCGCCTCACGATAGCGCCGGGTCAGGCCGCCATCCTCCTGATCGACCATGTGCTGCGCGAAGCGGCTGCCAGAGCTGCGCGGCCAACCGGCCACGGGCATGCCAAGGTCCTTGATCAGAAACGGCACACCCTTGAACGGACCGTCGGGCAAGGGACCCTGCGCGGCCTTTCGCGCATCCTCATAGCCCTTATAGACCACCGCATTGAGGGACGGATTATGGCGCTCAACGCGCTCAATCGCCGCCTCGACCAGTTCGGCAGGCGATACTTCCTTGCGGGCGACGAGATCAGCGAGGCCTAGACCGTCATAATCGCAATAGTCATCCATGCTCATAGCCTTAGCCCCCAGTGAGAAACGCCATCTTTGCAACCGGCTGCAGTCCCGGCCCGTCTTTTTTCAAGCTCTTAAACGCCACGTCCGCAGCATTGAGCGCCTGATCCATGTCTTCGAGGGTCATGGCCGCGCACATGAACATATTGTGCCACGGGTGCACATAGACCCCCTGGGCCAACATCTGGCTGGACCAGTGAAAGCCTTTACGCAGGTCTGGATCGTCATCGAACAGGAAAAGCGGCATCTGAACCGGTCCGGTCACTCTGAAGCCAAACCCGTGCGCTGCCGCACGTTCGCGCAATCCGTCGGCCAGATGTTGGCCCAGCGCTTCAAGATGGCCGAGATAGTCGGTTTCCCGGATCAGCCGCAGGGTCTCCAGCGCCGCCGCCATTGGGGCCGCCTGATACCAGAACGAGCCGGTGGCATAGATCGCCGCTGCCCCCTTGCGGGCCGTGTCCGAGCCCAGCAGGGCCGAGATCGGATGGCCGTTGGCGATGCACTTGCCCCAGGTCGACAGGTCTGGCTGCACGCCGAGGCGCGACCAGCTGCAATCTCGGCTCAGCCGAAAGCCTGCACGTACATCATCGACCACCAGCAGAGCGCCGGTCTGATCGCAAAGTTGGCGCGCTCGACGGGCATAGGCGGGGTCCGGTTCGGCCTGATCGACAAAGGCGTCATGTTTGAAAGGCGCGGCAAAAATAGCGGCCAGATCATCACCCGCCTCTGCGACAGCCGCTTCGAGACTGGCAACATCATTATAGTCGCAGAAGATCTGATGAGACCGCTCACTGTCCAACGCACCCGTCGGGCGCGGTGTGCACCAGGGGGCCGAGCCATGATAGGCCCCGCGCGCGCGAATGATGGTCTTGCGCCGGGTCTGAGCCCTAGCCGTCACCAGCGCCATGGTCGTGGCATCGGTGCCGTTCTTGCAAAAGATCGCCCAGTCGGCGTGGGTGACCATAGCGGTCAGGGCCTCTGCCAACTCGACGATCAGCGCACTTGGCCCCGTCAGGGTATCGCCTTGCTGAAGCTGCGCGACATAGGCGGCGTCAATGGTCTCATGGCCATAGCCAAACAGGTTTGGGCCATAGGCGCACATGAAGTCGAGATAGCGATTGCCATCCACATCCCACAGATGGGCACCGCGACCCTTGGCAAAGAATTGGGGATAGTCGTCCGGCAACAGGCCCGTTGACTGGTGCCCATACATGCCGCCGGGAATGACGGCCTCTGCCCGCGCCCGAAGGGCCCTGTCCTGCCTCTGGTCCATCTCGCCCCCGCTCGCCTGTTGAACGGCGATTATGAGATGATCTTACGCGGAAGGGGCAGGCGCGCAAGTTCTGGACCCAAAAACAAAAAGGCCTCCCGCCAAAACAAAAAGGCCTCCCGAAGGAGGCCTTTGTGCAGTCGATGGGGCTTGGAAGCCTCAAAGACCTTATCCAGCGATGGTAGTCCCTAGGGGAGTCGAACCCCTCTCCCCAGATTGAAAATCTGATGTCCTAACCGATAGACGAAGGGACCTCATCGATGGGAGACGCCGTATATCCGC
>JBEGOG010000153.1:0-4848 GCA_041182125.1 Pseudomonadota bacterium | reverse complement strand
TTAGATTCATATTCAATAAAAGTGAAATCGCCTGCGTCTGCCCAACCGTGCATGATGCGGTTTAACGGCTTTCATGGATATTTTTTAGCCGTCGCCTAGGGCTTCAACCACCCGATCAAGAAAGTCCTGCGCCCATTGTGGGGACCAAGGCTTGGCCCGTTCGGAGGGGGCCATGCGCTCGATCACCTCGCATTGAGCCTGTACCAGCGTGACCATCCCAAGACGGTGAATGGCCGGGCTCAGGAGGGGCGCGGATTTCAAGAACATGGCACGGCCAGCAAGTGTCCCAAATCCCGCCGCACGATCCATACCAACGGCCAATTGCTCCTCGCCAAGCCTTGCGCCCAATCCAAACCCCACGGACGGTAAGAGACTGGCAAAAAGGTCGGCATCAACAGCGAGGTGAAGGGCTTGCATCAGGGGGCTGGCCGGCCTCTTTCGAACGAGGGTGCTGTAAAATTGCGGGTCAGTCGCAAGGATGATGGATTGAATCAGCCGCAGGTCTCGGGTTGCAACCTGAGACGCCTGCAAATGGGGCTTTATCAGGGCCCAGGACTGGGACTCCAGTTCTCGGGCATATCGATTGGGTAAGCCTTGGTGCCCAAGATCATGTCCGACCATGGCAATGATCATAGCCCCCTGGACGCGGGGCTCTATGGGGACGGGATGGGCGCTCACCAGTAGATCAAGGGCGCGGAGCACATCATGCACGTGCTGTCGATTATGATAGGCCAACTCTTTGCCGCCTTCGGCACGCAAGGCACCATCACACTCGACAAGGTCACAAAGGACTTTGAGTGCGGCGGTAAGGGTCGGGTCTTGGTGGGATTGGCCACAATCTGTGAGTCTCCCAACCCTTTCGCCAATCGAAGCTGCAACAGTTGGGCTGTTCCATCTCTGATCGAGCGCGATGAGCGACCAAGCGCCCCGCCAATCTTGATCAAATCTGGTGAGCATTATACCTCGGCATTGTAATGCGGTGGAAAACAGACCTGATCAACCAAGCCAATTGTGTATTTAGCATATTGCGCAATTTATAAAGCTACCATCTGATAGTCTTGATCCGGCATTCAGGATCACCTGTGGGATTGTAAATACAATTGCGCCCAAGGGGTGTGCTGCAAATTCGTTGGGGAAGGTCAGGTCATGATTGATGAAAGGGACAATCTCAAAACCCCTTTAAGCATCCATGGGGCTGACTGGTATCAGTGGGTCATTGATAACCTAGAACGCCAATGCGACCCGATCGGTATGTATGATCGTATGGTCGAGAAGGTCTGGACCCACGACCAAGCGATCTTGGCGCTTGATGCCGCCGTCCAACTCACAGGACGCGACCCGAATTGGAAGCCTCCCGCACCGGTATTGCCAAGCCAAGATTGGCTGCAGATCGGTCCTCGTAATGTCTCGGTCCTCTTAAGAAGTGAGAAGCCGCGAGCCGCACTTATTGATGGGCTGTTGAGTGCCGAAGAATGTCAGTCCCTCATCGAATTTGCGTTCAGCCGTGGCCTCAGGACATCAGGCGTCGTTGACGATCTGACGGGTGAAAGTGTCGAGCATCAGGCCCGGACCAGCACCAGTGTCTCTTTCAAGCGCGGCGAGACGCCACTGATCGCAGAGCTAGAAAACCGAATGACCCAGTTGACCTCATGGCCCATCGAGCGCGGCGAGGGGCTCCAGATCTTGAGATATCAGCACGGACAGCAATATAAGCCTCACCTTGATGCGTTCCGATCCGACCTGGAGGGTGGCAAGCGTCACTTGCAACGGGGCGGGCAAAGGGTAGCCACAACCGTCATCTATCTGGCTTCACCCGTCGAAGGCGGAGAAACGGCCTTCCCCAATAGCGCCCTTAAGATGAAGCCCAAGGTGGGAGGGGCCGTGTTTTTTCATGACCTTGACCCGCTTGGCCGGATCGACCCTACCTCTCTTCATGCTGGAAACCCCGTCGTCGAAGGTGAGAAGATCGTTGCGACCTATTGGCAACGTGAAGGTGCGTTCATCTAAGTATCATCAAAGATAGTGCTGGTCGGCTTAGCTCGCCTTCACGATACTTGGGGTTGTTTAATGCAAAGCGCCCCGGCATTTACTTGCGTCAACAGGTCTAAACACCGTGCGCGGCAGGCGGCATTCAAGCTGCTCATGTCTGCAACATTAATTTACAACATTCATAATATTAGATACTACCTCGAAACGCTAAGCGGCGCAGTCTGCTGGCGTCACGAGACGGTTTGCGTAGAAAAGTGGGGCTCTGTGCGAAACTGGCGATTAAGGATTATGTTCGCTGCCCTGATGTTCGGGCAGAGCCTGTCCGTCGGTATGGCGGTTGCGGCGCCAAAATCTGAGGCTATTGAACAGCCTTGGAAGCGTTGGATCCCGAATGAATGGTCGGGAAAAAAGGCTGGGAACGACACGCTCGTCACGCCTGAGCGATGGTGGACCGAGTTCAACAATGCCGAACTGGAAGAACTGATCCAGATCGCGCTCAGCAACAATTTCAACCTTCAAACGGCGGTTTCGCGGATTGCCCAAGCCGAGGCCCGCGGACGGAGCGCTAGCGCAGGTCGTTTGCCCACAGTCGATGCGATTGTGCGCTCCGAGATGCGAGCACCCGAGTTTGGGATTGGGACAGCACCCACCCGAGCAGACTATGCAACCCGTGAAATCTATCAGGCCGGTCTTCGCGTAGCCTATGAGGTCGACCTATGGGGACGTGGCGCATACGAGCAGAAGGGTGCCGCGGCACGGGTTAAGGCCAGCTATTTCTCACGCGAGGCCCTCGCAACCTCTTTGGTCAGCGAAGTTACAACAACCTATTTCAGCGTTCTGGCGCTTCGCGAGCGCGTAAAGCTGGCCGGTGACAATCTGGCTGTCGCTGAATCGATTGAAGCGGCGTTGAAGCGACGGATGCAGAGCGGCGACATATCTGTGTTCGACTATGAGCAGCAAGGCATTGTGACCTCAGATACGCTCGCGCGTCTGTACGAGTTGCGCCGGACACTGTCTAAGGCAGAGGGTGATTTGGCCTTTCTCCTCGGGCGGCCGGTCAGTATGTTAGATATACAGGGGCACAGCCTAAGCGAAATTTCGGTTCCAACTGTAAACCCGGGATCGCCTGCTGACCTCTTATGTCGGCGCCCTGATCTGCGCGAGGCTGAGGCGCTTCTTGCCGTCGCACGGGCCGATGTTGGCGTGGCGCGCAAGAGTCGGTTCCCAACAGTCAGTCTGACTGGCGAGGCTGGCTACGGCGTTTCAAGTTTGCAAACCGCCATCGCTCCGCAAGCACTTTTCACGGATTTGGTCGGACAACTGGCCCAATCGGTCTTTGATGGCGGGCGGCGCAAGAACGACATTGCCGAGCGTCAAGCGCGCGTAGCGGAGCTTACCGAAGCCTACCAATCAACCCTTTTGGATGCGATGCGGGACGTGGAAGAGGCTCTGGTTGGCGTCGAGATGACCGACCAGCGCGGTAAGGTCTTGGATAACGCAGCCGAACGCGCCAAGCGATTGGTGGAGTTAACAAATAAGGTCTTCAACAGGGGCGCGACGGACGCTGTCGGACTTTTGGAGAGCCAAAGAACCGCATATCGCACAGGCGATCTGGCGATCAGTGCTCGGCTTGATCGTCTGCGGGCCACCGTCGATGTCTACAAGGCGCTTGGGGGAGGGCCCTCGATGAGCGGGAGCTGTGGTTCGGTTGTCTCTGTGGCGGCGACGGGCGGCTCATCTGAAACCTCCAACGCCCCTGCCACGTCTGAAACGGCACCCGCACCAGATGCGGCCAAAAAAGCGAAGCGGTGGTAGGCGGTGGCGTTCAAACCTTTGCAAGATCTAATGGCGGTAATCGCTCGGACGCGGCAACTTCCCCCCTTGGCGGAAAGCCGATTTGAGCCCGCCATGCCGTTGGTCACAGCGGCAACAGTTTCCCTCAATCTGTTGGCACTCAATATCCCAATCGTGATGTTGATCATCTTTGATCGCATCTTGCCCAATCGAGCTTTGGGTACCTTGACCCTGCTGGTTCTGGGTGCCGTGGTGGCCTTCACCCTTGAGGCGGTACTTCGGACAGCCCGAACCCACATTACCGCTTGGTCCGCGGCAAAGTTCGAGCACATTACCTCAGAGGATGTCGCATCACGTCTCTTGGCGATGCCCCTCAACAGGTTTGAGGCAGGAGGTGCGGGGCTGCATCTTGAGCGGTTCAAGAATGTCAGCCTTCTGAAGCAACACTATGCTGGACAGTCGTTTCAGCAGTGGCTCGATCTGCCTTTTTCCCTGCTATATCTGCTGATTATCGCCTTGGTCGCCTGGCCCGTCGCGCTGTTGTTAGTGATTGGCTACGGCGTCTTTACGCACCTATCCCTGAAGTTTGCCGAGCTTCAGCGCGATCCCCAGCATCAAAAGCTACAAAGTGATCAGCGCCGCAGTAATTTTCTAATCGAGACGCTTAGCAACATTCACACCCTCAAGGCGATGTCGATGGAGGCGCTAATGTTGCGCCGTTATGATCGACTGCAAGAGGCGAGCGCGCGCGCTGTCGAGCGAATGGCCTATGTGGTCGACACGACGTCCAATCACGCGTCGCTATTCGGGCCTTTGATTTCGATGATGGTCGCGGGCCTCGGTGCACTCCTGGTCATTTCCGGAAAGATGTCGAGCGGCGAACTATCGGTCTGCATATTTTTGAGCCTACGCGCCCTGTCGCCGTTGCAACGTATCGGATCCTTATGGGTTCGCAGTGAAGGTGATGCGCGGTTGGCGGGGGAATTGGGAGAGTTGCTCCAAACGCCAGGTCTGGTGACGCCGGATACAGTTGGACTGGATCCCAATAGGACCCAACATGCGATC
>JBEGOG010000152.1:0-4854 GCA_041182125.1 Pseudomonadota bacterium | reverse complement strand
AGGTCGACGGACTTGATCTCTACTGACATCGATGCGCGCCGCGCACCTTTGCTCGGCAACAGCTTTGGCCGACGTAATATGACGACACGGTCCGCCCGAACTGAGGCGATCTCAAGATGACGACGCAAAAGCGGACCCGGGCGCCAGGATAGATGAACATTGGTCGCGTCTAACCAGACACCGTCTCGATCTGACAGGGTCAGGCGCTGAACCGAGGGATTGGCGAACAGGTTTCCCTTAAGTCCACCAATGGACAGATAGCCGATCGTCCCAACAGGAAGTGTTTGCACCTGCCGTTCGATCCATCGACGGCCAAAGTCCGTATTGGCCCCGCCTAATCCTCCCAATGCCGCCAACAACAGAATGGCCAACACTGCGCCGGCCCAGCCCAAACCCTTGAGCGTTCCCGAAACCATGCGCGATGATTGGGCGTTCGATGCGGGCTCAGCCATGGTCAAAAGCTCTGCCCAATGCTGAGATAGATTTGATAGGTCGGGTCTCCCGCCCGGCTGGACAGGGGAACCGCAAGGTCGAACCGCACGGGACCAAAGCCTAGGTCATAGCGCACCCCTAAGCCTGCCCCAGCTGAAACAGATTGAAAATCTGGCGCTATGCCGTCGCCGGTTGAGCCGGCATCAGCAAAGGCAACCACACTCCAGAGCCCCTTGACCCTTTGGCGAACCTCCAAAGAGCCATCCCAGACCGTCGTGCCGCCCTTTGGCGTATTGTCGGATAGCCGCGGCCCCACCCCTTGGTAGGAATAGCCACGGACTGACCCGCCGCCGCCAGCATAGAAACGGCGCGCGACTGGAACATTATCGACCGTCACGCCAATGATAGACCCCAGATGTAGCCGTCCAGCCAACACCGTACGGGCCTGCTCACGCAAGGGCAGATAGATGGATCCTTGGGCCTGGCTCTTCAAAAATGCCTGCCCTGCCCCCGCGCTCACACTGATGATTGGCTCAGAGCGAACATCTAAGCGCCAACCCCTACGCGGGTTCAGCAAATCATCAGACTGATCGATATAGACCGCGCCCAAAAGGCTCAATGTGGCCCCAGACACATTGTCAGATACGGTTGTCAGCGCGACGGCCGACTTTCCTACCGTGCGGTTCGCGTCCAGCGCCGCGCCAACGGTCAGGTAGGACGAGCGATCACGCGCGCGGGTGAGGTCGAACCTTACCCCCACACTGGATTCGTCATAGGCATCGGTGAACTGCTGCGTGATCCCCAAGCCATATTTCAAGGTCTGCCGGGGACGATGCCAGTGAGGAAACGAAAACTCATAGTCCAGACCGCTTTTCAGCCTCGAGCCTTGGACCTTTAGGGTGCGCGTGTCGCCGCGGCCGGTGCGATTGTACCAATTGACCCTGCCTTCTACGCCCACACCCTCGCTGGTGGCATAGCTTCCACTGGCCTCCAGACTGCGCCAAGGCCGGTCTGTTAGGCTCACCAACACCGGCCGCCGGTCTTGATCACCTGTGTCAGGGTCAAGGGTCACGGTGATGCTGTCGAAGACGCCCGTATCGACCAGGCGCTGTTCAAAATCAGCGAGCTTGACCGGACTATAGACATCCCCCGGTTTCCAAGGAATCAGACTGGCCGCCCAATCCAAATTGGTTGGGCCCGATGTTGAAATCTTTGCCCCATCAAGTCGCACCAGCGGCCCCGCTTCAATCCGGTAGGTGGGGCGCAGCGTGAAGTCGGCATGATCAATGATGACCTGCCTGGGCAAGGCCCGCACATCTGCGTAGCCACGCTTTTCTACAGCAGCGAGCACTCGGCCTTCCGCATCTATGACTTCAGACGCGCGACCCGGCGCACCAATTTGCAGACCCATGGACGCTTCGCCCGCCAACTTGGCCCCCAACTGCGGAAGCGGGCCAATCCAATCGACCTTCGGATCGGCAAATCCGAACGAGGGACCCGGATCGACGGTCACGACCGCCTCAGGGATGGGCGCATCGGTGAGGGTTGAGCTTATAACAGAGGCATAGCGCCCCTCTGAACGCAGCGTCGCTTCGACCAGGTCCACCGCATCCTGTCCATGACGCTTAGCCTCCATGCGGTTTTGGGCGGGCGAGCGATTGCTGATCACTGCCGCTTCAACCTTGGCCCTAAGGCTCTTCGGAAAACCCGCAGCATTGGGTGCGGACTTGATCGCCGCCAGAGGTTCCTGCGCTTGGACACCGGTCGCACAAAGGCAGAGCACCGCCGTCAATCCGACGGCAGATCTGCGACGCGCACCCGTGATCCAAAGTCCCATAGTGACCTTCTAACCTGCGCCGGAAGATTCTTCCACGACAGGCCTCAATCCGCGACAAAAGGATGGCGAAAATGGGGTGATCAATTTTTAGGCACAGATGAAGAAAATCCGCGCCAAGGTCAATTTTGTCCCTGCCCCGCACTGAGCCCGCCCTAATCATAGGCTTCAAACGCCAGATCAAACATGGCGATGGCCTGTTTCGGGGACTAATGACGCGTGGACGACCGTGAACCTCTCGATAGACCTCTGTCGGCTGCCTACCGACCGGGCGTCGCCTACGATGAAATGTACGACAAAGAGGGGGACGTACGATCCCACTACGGCACCCTACAATCGCGCATCTCAACGCTTGGCGCGGGTGAACTGGCAGACCGTCAACGCACGCTGGAGCAATCCTTTCTGCTTCAAGGCATAACCTTCACCGTCTATGGCGCAGAGACCTCGACCGAACAGATCATCCCAACCGATCTCTTTCCCCGGATCATTCCGGCCGCCGAATGGGCCAAGATCGAAGCGGGCCTTGCTCAGAGACTTCAGGCCCTCAACCTCTTCCTCGCCGACATCTATGGCGATCAGATCATCCTCAAGGACGGCGTGGTGCCGAGAGATCTCGTCCTCGGTGCGCCCGCCTATCGCCGCGAGATGCAGGGCCTCTATGTGCCGCACAAGGCCTATGCCAATGTCTGCGGCAGCGATCTGATCCGCAATGAAGCCGGTGAGTTCGTGGTCCTAGAGGACAATCTGCGCGTCCCGTCCGGCGTCTCCTACATGCTGGCCAACCGAGACGCAGCCAAGCGGACCTTTCCGGGCACCTACCGATCCAGCGGCGTGCGCTCGATTGAGCGCTATCCCGACATGCTGCTCGCAACCCTAAACAGCTTGGCGGCTGAATGGAGGCCCAACCCGCAGGTCGTGGTTCTGACCCCGGGCGTCTATAATTCCGCCTATTACGAGCACGCCTATCTGGCCCGCCTGATGGGGGCTCCCTTGGTCGAGGGGCGTGACCTCGTGGTGCATGACAACCTCGTCTATATGCGCACGACCGTGGGTCTGAAGCGGGTCGATGTGATCTATCGACGGGTTGATGACGACTATATCGACCACCTGACCTTCCGCCGAGACTCAGCCCTCGGCGCCGCGGGGCTGTTCAACGCCTATCGGGCCGGAAATGTCGTGATTGCTAATGCCCCGGGAGCGGGCGTGGCCGACGACAAGGCCGTCTATGCCTATGTGCCAAAGATCATCCGCTACTATCTGGATCAGGAACCGATCCTCTCTAACGTCGAGACCTATCTGTGCCGCGAGCCCAAGCAACTGGGCTACGTACTCGACAATCTGGACAAACTCGTCGTCAAGGCTGTCGGCGCGTCCGGAGGCTATGGCATGCTGGTCGGCCCCCATGCGAGCGCGCAGGAACGTTCGGACTTTGCCCAGCAACTCAAGGCCGATCCGAGCAACTATATCGCTCAGCCAACGATCCAACTCTCCACCGCACCTTGCTTGGTGGACGGTGCGATCGAACCGCGCCACGTGGACCTGCGCCCGTTCATCCTGTGCGGTGACAAGATCGTCGTCACCCCCGGTGCCCTCACCCGCGTGGCCCTCAAGCGTGGCTCCTTGGTGGTCAATTCCAGTCAGGGCGGCGGTTCGAAGGACACTTGGGTTCTAACGGGCGAAAATGAGACGCCCCCTGCCGGAGACCTGCCCGCATGATGCTCGCCCGCGTTGCCGACAGCCTCTATTGGATGGGGCGCTATATTGAACGGGCTGAACATGTCAGCCGCCTCAGCGACGTCATGCTCACCGCCTCGCTGGATGCCACCGGAGACGCGCCCCGGGCCGCCAGAACGGCGCTAGGGGCCCCTGAGGATATTGATGAGGGAAAGACAGCTGTCGATGTGGCGCTTGGCCTGATCCTCGACCGTGATGATCCGGGCTCGGTCATCGTCTCGGTCGCCCGCGCCCGCGAAAATGCCCGTCAGGTTCGCGACCAGATCACCAGCGAGACGTGGGAGCGGCTGAACCTGCTATTCCTGCGCATCACCAGTCCCGATGCCAAACGCCAGTTCGACCAACGGGCTGTGACCTTCCTGCACGAGGTCATTTCCGACCTGCACCTGTTCAAGGGCGCGGTCGATTCGACCATGAGCCACGGTGAAGGCTGGCGGTTCCTGATGCTGGGTATCTATCTGGAACGGGCGCAACTGATCGCGCGCCTACTCGATGCCAGCTTTGGCGAAGCGGCTCAGGGTAGCCCCCTATCGGATCACCTCTCACAGATGGGGCTTTTGCGGATGGCCTGCGCGCTGGAGCCGTACCTGCGGGTCTATACGGCCGACATCCAGCCGCGCCTGATCCAAGAGTTCTTGCTGTTCCACGAGGACTTCCCGCGCTCGATCCGCTTTTCCACGGCGCGTATCGAGGAGCATCTGCGGGCGCTCGCGGGTCACGGCAATGTGCAGGCCAGCGGCACGCCAGAGCGGCTGGCTGGACGGCTGAGTTCTCGGCTGCGCTTTGCCGACCTTGAAGAGACCGCCTCCAGTGGCGCGGGCGGCCTTCTGGCGACCGTCAGCCAAGATTGCGGC
>JBEGOG010000151.1:0-4857 GCA_041182125.1 Pseudomonadota bacterium | reverse complement strand
TCGAGCCAGGTGCGCACTTCGATGCGGAAGGCGGCTTCTTCGGGGGAATCGTTGAAGTCCATGATGGTCTCCGGTCTTTTGAGGCTAGCGCTGGGCCACGATAGGCGGCGCGGAAATTTGGAAGTTCAGATAGTTCGCTTCGGCGCGGCGACTAGGCCGCGTTACGACGTTCTAACTGCTGGACGAGACGCTCTTTCCAGACCTTGGGGGCCCCGGCCACGAGGGCCAGTTGGCGCGAGCGACGATAGTAAAGGTGGCAGTCCACTGCCCAGGTGAAGCCCATACCGCCGTGGGTTTGGACATTTTCCTTAGAGGCAAACCAGAAGGCTTCGCTGGAGGCAACGCGTGCTGCAGCCGCCGCGATCGGCAGTTCAGCCGCACCGACATTCAGGGCCCATGCGCCGAAATAGGCGTTGGAACGGGCGAGCTCGTTCTTCACATACATATCGGCCAGCTTGTGCTTAATCGCCTGATAGCCCGCGATGGTGCGGCCAAAGGCATAGCGGTCCATGGCGTAGTCCTTCGCCATTTCCAAGCAGCGGTCCGAACCGCCCAGTTGCTCGAAGGCCAAGAGGACGGCGGCGCGGTCAAACACCGCTTCGGTCAGGGCAAAACCTTCGCCCGCATCGCCCAGACGCTCAGCGGCAGCACCGCTGAAGCTGATCTTGGCAACGCTTCGGGTTGGATCAAGGGTCTTGAGGGTCTCGCGCGTCACGCCAGCGCCCGCAAGTTCGACGAGGAACAGGCCAGGCTTGCCGCCTTCATTGGCCAGCACCACGGCCACATCCGCAATGTCGCCGTCCGTAACGGGGATCTTCACGCCGGTCAGCTTGCCGCCCGACACATTGGACTGCAGGTTGGCGGCATTGACCACGCCGGGACCTTCAGAGGTCGCGAAGGCACCAATCACTTCGCCCGCCGCGATCTTGGGCAGCCACTTAGCCTTTTGGGCGTCAGAACCGGCCAGCATCAGGGCTTCGGCGAGGAAATAGACCGTTGAGGCAAAGGGGATCGGGGCGCAGGCGCGGCCCAACTCTTCGGCAATGGCGCAAAGCTCGACCCGGCCAAGACCCAGGCCACCATGTTCTTCAGGAATAGCGGCACCGAGCCAGCCTTGAGCGCCAACGCCTTTCCAGAGGTCGGCGTCATAGGATAGGTCGGCATTGTCCAGCACCTTGCGCACATGGGCCGAGGTACAGTTGCCATCGAGGAACTTGCGCGCCTCGTTCTTCAAAAATTTCTGATCGTCGGAATAATCGAAATTCACGGCTATTAGCCTCCTGCCCATGGTGCCCGCCCACGGGTGGAGCGGCATCCTGTTGTTCCTTGAGCGACAAGATAGACAGTTCCGGGGGATAGGAAAGACTGACCTCGCGTCAAGAATTATAGGAATGCGAATTCCTCGTCCTTTTCCCTGATTTTGATGGTTCTCAAGTCTGACAAAGACGTAATTTGATCTTGTCCGTGGTTCGGAGGACGATGGGCTTCTAAATGGGAAACCGAGACATGACCGACCTTTCCACCCCACGAGAGCCTCAAGCTGCACCTCAGCCCTTGCTTAACGATGATCGGATGATTGCGGGCATCACCTATGTGCTGTTCCTGCTGCTGCCGACCTTTTTCCCGGTCCTGATCGGGCTGGTCTTGGCCTATGCCAATCGTGATACGCCCTCGGCCATGTTGCGCAGCCACTATGTGTTCCAGATACGGACCTTCTGGATATTCTTTGGCTGGGCGGTGATTGCCTTGGCGTTGATCGGAATTGGTATCCCACTCTCGATCCTCTTAGTCGGCATACCCGCCGTCATCTTGGGCGCAGCGATCCTGTGCGGTTTGAGCCTGTTCTTTGCCCTACGCTGTGTGGTCGGACTGATCTATCTGGCTCAGGGCAAGCCCTATCCGCGCCCACAAACCTGGCTCATCTAAGGCCCAACGCAAAACGGCCGCCTTTGCGCAAACAAGGGCGGCCGCTCAGCAATTGCACAATTGGATGCTAGATATCCATCGGTTGGCGACGCACCATGCGAGCATAGTCATCCATCAACGACAGTGAGATATTGCCGGGCGTCGGGCCTCCGACAGGCCTAGCCCGCCATTCTTGGCCTGGTCTCAAATGATTTAGTCCAAGCCTCAGGATCATCATTAAAAGTTTGCAAAACAACAACTACGGTGTATGGTTGTGTTAGGATGTACAGAAACGACTGCATTCGGACCTGTTTCCGTTGCTGTCGCACAAGGAAATAATCGTGCCTAATGACGGATTGTTTCGGAACCTATGCCTAAAATTCAGGGAAAACTGGTTCCCGATTGCTCTAATTGTCGTTGTTTTGTTAGGATATAGTTTCGGAAAAGATCTCGCGTTGCGTGATAACGCGCGCGATTTAAAATATGGAGAATCTCATCAGTTCGCCAATCAATAAGATTTATTCTGCGTATGACGCTCTGCCAAATAATTTGAAATATTCATTGTTGTTCTCATTGGTAGCATTAATGCTATCAACTTCGTTTCTTCAAGTGACAAAAGTGGGTGCATTGGTACATGGCGCAATCTGTCAGCTACATTAACCCGATCTGATTGCAGTCAGCAAGTTATACGAATTACCGATGGAACCAGAAGGGGTCGATTTCGACCCACGGGTATTGCCCTTTCGATCCTGCTGATGGGCATACCCGCCGTCGCCTTGGGGGCCGCAATCCTGTGCGGTTTGAGCCTGTTCTTTGCCCTACGCTGTGTGGTCGGCCTGATCTATCTGGCTCAGGGCAAGCCCTATCCGCGCCCTCAAACCTGGCTCATCTGAGGCCCGACGCAAAACGGCCGCCTTTGCGAAAACAAAGGCGGCCGCTGAGCGATCCCAGACTTTAGACCCTAGATATCCATAGGCTCGCGACGGACCATGCGGGCATAGTCATCCATCAGCGACAAAGAAATATTGCCGGGCTTGTAGGTGAACTCGCCAATCTCCGCCACCGGCGTGACCTCGGCGGCTGAGCCACAGATGAAGACTTCGCTGAAGGTCGGCAGTTCTTCTTCGAGGATGTGACGCTCCACCACTTCAAAGCCGCGCATCTTGGCCAGCTTGATCACCGACTGACGGGTCAAGCCATTGAGGAAACAATCGGGCGTTGGGGTATGGATCACCCCATCGCGCACGAGGAAGATATTGGCACCGGTCGCCTCGGCCACATAGCCGCGATAGTCGAGCATCAGGGCATCGGCATAGCCTTCGCGCTCGGCGGCATGTTTGGATATGGTGCAGATCATATAGAGCCCCGCCGCCTTGGATTCGATGGGGGCCGTATCGGGGGCCGGACGCCGGTACTTGGCGCGGCCAAGGCGGATGCCCTTGGCCTTTTCTTCGGGCTTGAAATAGCTGGGCCAATCCCACGCCGCGATGGCAACATGGATCTTGCTGGCCTGAGCCGACACGCCCATCACTTCGGACCCGCGCCAGGCAATGGGGCGGATATAGCCATCGGTCAGGCCGTTGCGGGTGCAGGCTTCGATACAGGCCGCATCAATCTCTTCCACCGTGAAGGGGATTTCGAAATCGAGCAGTTCCGCCGAGCGAAACAGGCGCTTGGTATGTTCCGTGAGCAGATAAATCTCACCGCCATACATGCGCTCACCTTCGAACACGGCCGAGCCATAGTGCAGGCCGTGGGTCAGTACGTGTACCTGTGCCTCGCGCCAGGGCACAAATTCCCCATCCAGCCAGATCCAGCCGTCGCGATCATCAAAAGGCACAAGTGACATTGCTCAACCTACTCCGATAAAAGTCCTATGGGATTAGACGCCGACGACCGTGCGGCGTCAATCCAACCCCATCCTAAGGCGCGATGCTTTAGCATGATCAAGACCCTGATCACCCGTTTGATTGCGCCGCATGACAATTTGTCTAGGGTGTGTGACCAGATGTTCTGCGCCGAGATGGCGCGCCGGACCGTGCGATGACGACTGTTTCTGCCCACCGCGAGGCCAATCGCAACCGCCACCTGCTGGTGGTGGATGATGACGACCGTATCCGCACCCTGTTGAAAGAATATCTGGCGCGGAACGGCTTTCGCGTGACCGCTGCGCGCGATGCCCATGCCGCCCGCAGGCTTTTAGACACGCTGGATTTCGATCTGGCGGTGTTCGACGTCATGATGCCGGGCGAGGACGGCTTCTCGCTCGCCCGCTGGCTTCGTGGCCGTTCAGGCATCAGCGCCGCAACTCCCATCCTGATGCTCACCGCGCGCGGACTGCCTGAGGACCGGATCGAAGGCCTTAGCCTTGGGGCCGACGATTACCTCTCCAAACCCTTCGAGCCGCAGGAACTGCTGTTGCGGATCGAAGCCATTCTTCGCCGCGCCAATGCTAGGCCGACGGGGCAAGAACGGCTGAAACTGGGCCGCTGCACCTTCGATCTGGACCGCGCGGAACTGTTCTTGGGTGAAGAGCCCGTGCGCCTCACGGAAGCCGAAGCCCAACTGCTCAAGCAACTGGCCCAGTCCCCCAATCTGGCCATCGACCGTATGGACCTGGCCCGCGACACGGCCGATGCGACAGGCCGCGCGGTGGATGTGCAGGTCACGCGCCTGCGCCGAAAGATCGAGTCTGACCCCAAGAACCCGCGCTATCTTCAGACCGTGCGGGGCGTCGGCTATATGCTGGCACCGGATTGAGGGCGGGACCGGGCACATGAAAAAGGGATTTCGTCTCGGTCTGCCGCTCTCATGGGTGAAGTTCGTCAAGCGCCTGTTGCCGACCACCCTCTTTGGCCGCTCGCTGCTGATTATTGTCCTGCCGGTGGCGATCATGCAGATCGTCATCACCTGGGCCTTTTTCGATGCCCACTGGGAGACCGTAACCAGCCG
>JBEGOG010000150.1:0-4904 GCA_041182125.1 Pseudomonadota bacterium | reverse complement strand
TCTCACCATTTTCTAAGCAGCGCCTGACAAATGTCATAGTCATCCATATTTGCATTTCATCGATCATGCTTTTAGGTGAGCAAAAAAATGGGGAGCTCTAAGTTAATTCTTCCATTGTTTTCAGACTCAATAATCGTTATTCAACACCCATAGTTTTTTCCGGGTCCCCCTTTGTCTGGACCTAACTCTTTGTCAGGTGAACATAAGCATGGACGAGAAATCCGAAATCATCGAGATGACCGCCGATATCGTTTCGGCCTACGTGGGTAATAATTCGGTGGCGGCTGCTGATTTGCCGTCTCTGATCCAGAATGTTCACCGCGCTCTGTCTGGAGTTACCAGTGCTCCAGAGCCTATTGAGGTGAGCCCGAAGGAACCGGCAGTGTCCTTGAAGCGGTCTATCACGCCGGATTATCTGATTTGTTTGGAAGATGGTCGCAAATTCAAATCGCTCAAGCGTCACCTGCGCACCAAATACAACATCAGCCCAGAAGAATACCGCGCCAAGTGGGGTCTTTCGAAAGATTACCCAATGGTCGCTCCGAACTATGCTAAGGCGCGTTCTGATCTCGCCAAGCAAATGGGATTGGGACAGGGGGGGCGTCAGGCGCCTCGCAAGGGTCGTTAGACTCAAATCCAGTCTGTTTGACTCTTACTCTTGAGTCTCATGATTCATGCAGGGCCCGTTACTCCGTAGGAGTGGCGGGCCCTTTGCTTTTCCTTGACTCTTGGAAAATATATTTCTCGTAACTGCCGTTTTTTGCTTGCCACCGATTCGGTGGTTAAGGGATACTGAATCGTCGTGATTCCAATAGGTTGTTGGGGAATCCGGAGATGACGATGCAAACGGGAGCCACCGCTGCGGCGGCGCGAGCACAACAGGATCTCTATGCTTACTGGGCGTCCATGAAGGGCGGTCAGAAGCTTCCTTCTCGCGCGTCCATTCGCCCGGAAGATCTAAAGCGGTTCTTGCCCACCATCAGCCTGATCGATGTCCATCCTAATTCGGGTGACTATCGTCTGCGCTTAGCCGGTACGGGCCTTTTCAATGTCTATGGCCGAGAAATTACCGGCCGAACCTTGGGAGAAGCCTTTTCACCAACGGTCGCCGACTATTGGCGTGATGAATTGTCCAAGGTGGTCGACGAGCGTCGCCCGGTGGTTGGCCTTCACAATCTGGCTTGGCGCGGTACACCTCACCTGTCCTTACTTTGGATGCGTCTCCCCTTGGCAAGCAATGGCGAGGACGTGGATATGATCCTCGGCTATGACGCTCTGGTCGGTGCCGTGAGCGATCAAGCCTTCAGCGGTATACGCGCCGCTTAGGCAGGACAATTATCCTAACAACCTAGAATTTTAGGAAAGTTATCCTCGCTCTTAAGGGGTTTGGATAAGCTGTCTCTCGTCATTGGATTGCGAGGATAGCCCATGAGCCGTTTGCGCCCGACCCTGAAGAACCTTGACCCCGTATGCCAAGATCGACGACTAGACAGTCGTAAAGATCGTTTACAGGCGGCATTTGTGACCAGCTTGGTGGCTATGGCCACGGGCGTCAGTCCCGGCGACATCAGTTCGCGAACCCGCAATCGCGCGGAGGCGGCGCGGGCCCGTCAAATTGCCATGTATCTCAGTCATATCAGCTTTGAGTGGCCTTTAACCCGCGTCGGTGCAGCCTTTGGCCGTGATCGCACGACGGCTGGCTATGCGTGCCATCTGGTCGAGGATCTACGCGATGATGCCGATTTTGATGCTCATCTCAGCGCGATGGAGGCCTGCCTAAAATATGTCCCTCAGGTGCAGGTAGCCTGATTAGGCGCGTACGGCCGAGGCGTCGCGTCGAATTCGTTCGACCATCGACCTTAGGCCGTTAGAGCGCTGGCTAGACAGTGCGCCGCTCAGACCCAACCGATCAAAGGCCTTTTGCGCATCAAAGGCGAGGATGTCATCGGGGGTTCTGCCCGAATAGAGCCTCAGGACAAGGGCCACCAATCCCCGCACAATGTGGGCGTCGGAGTCCCCGCGGAAGGTCAAATGCGTCCCATCCGTGGTTTCTGTGACCAGCCAGACCTGACTCGCGCAGCCTCGCACCTTGTTCTGATCGTTGCGGTCTGCGTCACTCAGGGGTGCGAGGTCGCGGCCGAGGTCGATGACGTGCCGATAGCGCTCTTCCCAGTCGCCGAGCATCTCAAACTCAGCCTCAAGATCGTCGAGTTCGTCATTCATGGTCGCAGACATGGGCTCAGCTATAGACAGAAGCGTAGTGCCAAATTGGCGCTTACCGATATCCGTCCACTTAGGGCCTGCAGGACGTCAAGGCAACGGTGCGCCAAGGGCTGCAAAGGACTCACAGGCTCGTGCACAGAAATCTTGCCCCTTGGTTCGCTTGTGGATTGTGCGCAGTCGCGTCCGGGCGAGCAGGGGAGTATGGAGGATGCCCGAAAGGAACATCCTCTGTCTGCGACCCGTAAGCCCGTTTCATCCACCCATGCCTCGTCCAGGACATCCCTTGGCGGCGGACTGCCGTGGCGTGGGCTTTTGGGCTTGGCGATCGGGCTGGCGGGTTTGGGTCTGATCGCTCTTGGCATCCCAGCGGTGGCCCGGGGAACCGGGCCGTTCACGGCGTTGGCCGGTGCCATCTTGGTCTTGGCGGCGGTGCTGACCATCCGGCGCGCGGGTGCCGCGAGCCCTGAGGCCGAAGCCGGAGCGCTCCAGGCGCTGGAAGAGGAACTGGCGTCCCAACCCCACCTCATCCTCACCCTAAGCCCTGAGGGGCGCGCGCTGAGCGCCTACGGCACGGTTCCGGAAGGCATCAGCCTCGACGGCCTGTTTGACGGCGGATTGGTCGAAGCGGCTGCACAGGCCGATCAACCGGTCCTTCAAGCTGCGATCGATGCCGCGTCGCGCGATGGACATGGCCGAGCCGGGTTCTCACCGCGCTTCGCCTTGCAAGCCTATGCCGTCATTGACCTGCGCCGTCTGACAGATGGTCGGCTATCGGCGATCTTGCGCGACGCGTCGTTCGAACATTCCAAAGAGGTTCGTCTCGAGACAGCACGCATCGAGGCGGATGAGATGAACGCGGGCAAGTCCCGGTTCTTGGCCAATATGAGTCATGAATTGCGCACGCCGCTCAATGCGATCATGGGCTTTTCCGACATTATGCGAACGCAGATGTTCGGTCCCCTGACGGGCAAATATGCCGAATATGTCGAACTTATCCACGAATCTGGCCGCCACCTGCTCGACCTGATCAATGATGTTTTGGACATGTCGAAAATCCAAGCTCAACGCTATGAGCTGACGCGAGAAATATTTGATATCCGCGAGCCGGTGAGCGCCGCCTTGCGCCTCTTGCGCGTCCAGGCTGATGAGGCCGGGGTCAAGTTGCGGGGAAGCCTTCCAACGGGTTTGGTCGAGGCCAATGCCGACCGCCGGGCCTTGAAGCAAATTGTGATCAATCTGGTTTCCAACGCCATTAAGTTCACGCCGGTGGGCGGGCAGATCGCGGTCAATGTTGTGGCCTATGGGGATCTCTTGGACCTGAGCGTCATCGATAATGGGATCGGCATCTCGGCCGAAGATCTCAGCCGCCTTGGCCGTCCCTTCGAGCAGGTGGGCGACACAACCCGGCAGATCGGTGGAACCGGCCTTGGACTATCTCTGGTGCGCGCCTTTGCCGAACTCCATGGCGGCGAGATGATCATTGAAAGCCGACTGGGCGAAGGCACAACGGTGACAGTACGGCTTCCCGTTCTTGACGTGGCCCCGCTTAGCCCCTTGCAGCCCGTTGAGGCGACACAGGCGCGCGCGAATGTTGTCGCCTTTCCGGGGTCTCGCCAGACCTGATCCTATTGCTGACCAGAGGCTAAAAAGGCCCGGCCCGCCGCGAAATCCCCGACCTCGATATAGGCCGTTCGCAGGGTGTCGCCGTTGCGTCCGGCAAACAGGAATTCGACCCGGACCGCTTCTCGTGGATCAAGCTCGGCCATGGCGGCCGCCGCTGCAGGGGGCCAGCGAAAGGCGATGCCAGACTTGGCCTTGGCGGGCAGGAGAGTGGAATCTGCATCGCTTCTGTCTTCGGCGAGTATGGCGCGTGACACCGACAGAGGGGCGGCCCGCGCGTGAAGCGGCACCTTGCCATTCTGGTCGGCGACCCGAAGGTTGAGATAGGGGCGTGGGGCTTTGGATAGGTCCCGCATCATGATCCGCGCGCCATAGGGTATGGCCCCATCGGCAAAACTTGCCGCCGCCACCAGCCCGCTTGACCCTGATCGAGACGCAATACCGAAGGTCATGCTGTCCCACCCAAACCGCGCCGTTTGGTACAGTTGCCAATTAGCGGTGTGGACGGCTTGCCCACGACTGGCCGCCCATCCGGCTGTGTCGCCCGGAAAGTCCATGCGGGTGAGGCGGCTATAGGCGGCAAAGGCTGATTTGACCCGGTTTGCCGCCACCAAGAGGTCTGAGGATCCGCAGGCGACTGAATTAGAGCGCAGGGTCGCTTGCCGCGCTGTCTCCTTGATGACGTCTTGATCGACACCAGCGCGCAAGGCGGCACCACGCGCTTGCAGGCGTGCTGCGTCGAGGGCGACGGTCACTTTCGGTGCGAAAAGGTTGCAGCGATGGTCGGCGACGCTCATCACGGTGCGTTCATAAAATAGGTCCAGGGCCGTCGCCTGAGCGGCCGGTGCCATGGTGAGGGTCGCCGCGGTGACGAGCCAACCGATCCAACCTTGACCTATCGAGCGTAGCGGCATTTTGCGCGGGCCCATCATCACATTCTGATTTCTTGCTAGGTGCGAATAGCGGGGTGGATGATACTGATCAAACCTTTCGTCAAGGTTATTCAAGGGGCCTTTTGTGATCCTGTCGACCGATATCTGGGTAGCCGCACTGATCCGCCG
>JBEGOG010000149.1:0-4927 GCA_041182125.1 Pseudomonadota bacterium | reverse complement strand
TGCAGGGCGGGCAGATCGAAAATGGCACCGCTTGGCTTAAGGATGAAATCTCGATCACACGTAATTTAGGCCAGAACAGCCTCCAGATTGGCTGGCGTCAAACCCCTTTTGCCAAGAATTTCACGAAGGCTTCCGGGCCTATAGTTGGGCTTTGGAGACGGTTTTAATTAGACTTTTTTGTACAACTGTTACTGGACCTTATGGACCCGAACCGGCATACAACCGAGGCTGTTCAGCGTCGATCTCATGACCTGCCCAGAGGAGATTCTGGTTTTGTTACGCAAACATTTCTTTCTTGTGGGTGCTGCGGCAGCCTTGATCCTCATGGTCGTCGCAGGTGGCCTGATGTTGGTTGCCAACTCTGCGGTCAAAGCCAAGAAGGCGATGGGTGCTGGGGCAGCGGGGCGAACCGTTGCCGTAGCGGCGGCGGTGATTTCGCAGAAAGACTTTTCCGACCGAATTGAAGCCCTCGGCGTGGCCAAGGCACGGCAGTCGGTCACCGTGACATCCAACACAGCGGAACTCATCACTAAGGTCCTGTTCCGTGATGGACAGGCCGTCTCCAAAGGTCAGGTTCTGGTCGAGCTCAAGGGCGACGAGCAGGATGCGGCGGTGGCGCAGGCCCAGTCCTTGGCCGCGCAGGCGCGCCTTGATGCGGCCAGATGGAACGACCTCGCCGCTAAGGGCTTCGCGCCTCGCGTGACCGCAGAGCGCTATCAGGCCGCCAGCGTTCAAGCTGACGCGTCCTTGAAAGCCGCCCAGTCTCGCCGTTTGAACCGCGTGATCCGTGCGCCCTTCTCAGGTGTCGTCGGTCTGTCTGATGTGGCTCCTGGTGCCTTGATCGCTGCCGGTGGTCCGATTGTCTCTTTGGATGATCTGGCAGTTGTGCGGATCGATTTTCCCGTTCCCGACCGTTTTTATGCCCGTTTGCGCAAGGGTATGGTCCTGACGGCCAAGGTTGATGCCTATCCGGATGTCGAGTTCAAGGGCACCATCGCTGAGGTCGATACGCGCATCGACGAGCGGACAAGATCGGTGCGTGCGCGGGCTGAATTTGCCAATCCCGACGGTCGTCTGCGCCCCGGTATGCTGGCCAAGGTGGTTGTGGAGCAAGGCGTGCGTTCGGCGCTCGCCGCTCCAGAAGCCGCTGTTCAATTCGAGGGCGAGCAGGCCTTTGTCTTCGCCATCGTCAAGGATGACGGCAAGAGCGAAGGCCCCGGTGCAGGTCAGAGGCCCAGCAAACCGAAGACGATGCCAGACGGTATGAGTACCGGTGCGCCTAAGGGCCCGAAGATGATCGCGCGTCGACAAACCATCGTCGTTGGTGCGCGTCAGAATGGCTATGTTGAGGTCATTTCAGGATTGCGCGCGGGCGAAACCATTGTTGCCGACGGTATGAACCGGGTGCAGCCCAATCAGGCTGTACGGGTCGGCAAGCCCGATAGTGCTGGCGTAGGTGGTGCCGACAAGGGGCCTCGTCCGAGCGGCCCAAATGGCGCGCCGGGTGCGGATGGTAAATGGTCCAAAGGGGCGGCTGAATGACCCTTTCAGACCTGTCTGTCCGCCGGCCGGTCTTTGCAGCGGTTGCGGCCATCATCCTATGCGTTATCGGACTAGCCGCCTATTTCGTCTTGCCAGTGCGCGAGTTGCCGGACGTGGACTCGCCCGTCGTGTCCATTTCGACGACCTATCGCGGGGCCTCTGCCGAGGTCATCGAAGAGCGCATTACCCAGGTCATCGAGCGCCAGGTCGCCGGTATTCAGGGTATCGACCGCGTAAGGTCCAACAGCCGTGATGGCTCGTCGCGCATTTCGATCACCTTCGACCTGTCGCGGGATATCGATTCCGCAGCCAATGATGTGCGCGATGCCGTGTCGCGCGTCACATCCCAACTGCCTAACCAAGCCGATCCGCCGCAGATTTCCAAGGCCCAGTCGGAAGGCTCGTCCCTGATCTTTATGAACCTGATCTCGACGACCTACAGCAAGTTGGAACTGGCTGACTATGCCAATCGCTATCTGGTCGAGCGGCTGTCTACCATACCCGGCGTCGGTCAGGTCTCATTGGCCGGCGCGCAAATCTATTCCATGCGGATTTGGCTGGACGCCGATGCTTTGGCAGCACGGGGTTTGACAGTTGATGATGTCGACACCGCCTTACAGACCCAGAATGTCGAATTGCCCGCTGGGTCATTGGAATCTTCGGCCAAGGATTTCACCATCCGGGTGAAGCGCGGCTATTCCTCGGCAAATGAGTTTGCCCAATTGCCGATCGTGCCCGCAGGCGCGCGCAACGGGCTCGCCCAAGTCAATGGCGTGACCAATGCCAACGGCCTTGCCTCGCCTGTCATCACGCGGCTAGGCGATGTGGCGCGGGTCGAAGAGGGGCCGGATGAGCGCCGTCGCCTGTTCCGGTCCAACGGCGTGGCGCAGGTCGGCATATCGCTAAGTCGTCAGGCCCAAGCCAATGATCTTGAAATTTCAAAGGCCGTCCATAAGGAACTGGACTCCATCCGACAGACCCTGCCGCCGGGCATCACGCTGGCGGTCTCAGTCGATAGCTCGATCTTCACCAGGGAAGCGATCAATGAGGTCTGGTGGACCATGGCCATCTCTTTGGCTCTGGTGGCGGCGGTCAACTTCCTGTTCCTTGGCACCTGGCGCGCGGCCCTGATCCCGTCGGTGGTGGCGCCAATCTGTATTCTATCGACCTTCATCATCCTCGCGCCGCTGGGCTTTTCGATCAATCTCTTGACCCTTTTAGCCTTGGTCTTGGCCATTGGTCTGGTGGTTGATGATGCCATTGTGGTGGTGGAAAATATCCAGCGCCGGATCGATGAGGGGGAGCCCCCCCTGATTGCTGCCGAGCGCGGGGCCAGACAGGTCTTCTTCGCCGTTATTGCGACCACGGTCGTGCTCTTGTCGGTGTTCGCGCCGCTGATGGCGTTGCCGGGCTATATTGGCCGTCTGTTTGTCGAGCTTGCCGTGGCCATTGCCGCCGCCGTGGCCTTTTCGGCCCTGCTGGCGCTAAGCCTATCGCCGATGCTGGCCTCGAAACTGCTGCGCCCCTCATCGGGTGGGACGTGGCTATCGATCCGCGTCGACCGGATCATGGAGGCCTTGCGCGTCTCCTATCGCTCGTCGCTTGAAATGCTCACCGCCGAGCGCAAGGCAGCGGGCGGCGTCTTGGGTGTGGTTCTGCTAATGGGCCTTTTGGCGGGCGGCGTCTTTGTCATGCTGCCAAAGGAACTGGTGCCCAGCGAAGACCGGGGACGGGTCGATATTTCGCTGCAAGCCCCGGAAGGGGCGGGTTACGACTACACGCTTAAGGTCATGCTCAAGGCCGAGCGCTATTTCAAAAGCCTTTATGACAAGGGCGAGGTCGAGCGCTACAATATCGGTGTCCCTCGGTTTGGCTCCTCACAGGGCAATTCGGGTTCGGGAATCTTGATCTTGAAGGACTGGAAAGATCGAACGGTCACCGCCGATCAGATCGCAGCCCAAACCAACAAGGCCCTGTCGAACCTAACCGAGGCGCGGGTCGTGGCCAGCGTGCGCGGGCCGTTCCAGCGCTCTGGCGGTGGTGGCTCGGGCAACAATGTCGATCTCATCGTTGCCGGGAATGACTATGAAGACTTGGCGGCCTGGATCGATCCGATCTTCAAGGCAGCTCAAGGCAATCCGGGTCTAGCCCGTCCGCGCTTGAACTTTGAGCCGACCTCACCGCGCCTGCTGGTTGAGCTTGATCGCGACAAGGCCGCCTCCTTGGGCGTCTCGCCTCAGGCGGTTGGCCGGGCGCTGGAAACCATGTTTGGTTCGCGTAAATCCACCACCTACATCAAGGGGGGGCAGGAATATGATGTTATCCTGCAGACCGACCTTGAAAAGCGCCGGACCGAGCAGGACCTAAACACCCTCTATGTCCGCGCCAATTCGGGCGAACTGGTGCCTTTGGCGGCGGTGGTCAAGACCTCGGTTCGCGGCGATACGCCCGACCGTGAGCGGATCAATCGCCAGCGCTCTGTGACCCTAACCGCGGAGCTGAACCCCGGCTATACGGTCGAGGAGGCGGTCCAGTTCTATCGTGATGAGGCCGCCCAACAGCCCAGCAAGGGCGTCACCATCCTTTGGGGCGGTGTGGCCAAGGACTATCTGGAAGCCAGCGGCGGCATCTCCTTTGCCTTCGGTATGGCCCTGCTCTTGGTGTTCTTGGTTCTCGCGGCGCAGTTTGAAAGCTGGATTCATCCGGCCGTGATCATGCTGACCGTGCCCCTCGCGGCACTGGGCGGACTGTTTGGCCTGCTGATGGCGGGGTCCTCGATCAATACCTATAGCCAGATCGGCCTGATCATTCTGGTGGGTGTGGCGGCCAAGAACGGGATCCTGATCGTCGAATTTGCCAATCAGTTACGCGATGAAGGCCTGAAAATCCGCGAGGCGGTGATCGAGGCCTCTGTTGTGCGCCTGCGTCCGATCATTATGACCTCGATCTCTGCCGCCTTCGGGGCATTGCCCCTGATCTTGGCCTCCGGTCCCGGAGCGGGAAGCCGCAAGACTATCGGTGTAGTCATCTTCTCGGGAGCGATCTTTGCCACCCTGCTGACCCTGTTCGTGGTGCCTGTGATCTACAATCTCTTGGCGCGTTATACCAAGTCGCCGGACTGGACCGCCCGTCAGATTGAGAACTTCGAAAAAGACGTTGCCTAGGCTTTCAACCCCGTCAGTGTGACCTGACGGGGTTGGCGTCTGGCGCGGCGCACCTTAGAAGGGATGCATCCTTCGATTTTCTTTTCGGCGCGCTCCCATGC
The DNA here is from genome assembly GCA_041182125.1 of Pseudomonadota bacterium. Lineage (GTDB taxonomy): Bacteria > Pseudomonadota > Alphaproteobacteria > Caulobacterales > Caulobacteraceae > CAISGS01. The sequence continues at coordinate 120 of JBEGOG010000149.1, read as the reverse complement.
ATGACATCAAGGCAATTCGCGATAATCCAGAGGCCTATGACGCGGCCTGGGCCAAGCGGGGGCTTGCGCCTCAGTCCTCCGCCATCCTCGCCATCGACCAGCGCCTGCGCGCCGCTCAGA
>JBEGOG010000148.1:0-5730 GCA_041182125.1 Pseudomonadota bacterium | reverse complement strand
CTATATCTGTTCTTGATGTTCGCCGCGCTGCTGGCCGAGCACATGTTTGGGATCAAGCCGTTCACGGCCCTCTCCTTCCTGCAAGGATTTAACAGATGAGCAAAACCAACGATACAGATCCCGCCACCGGCGCTATCGCGCCTCAACAGGGCCCGGAAAGTGCAGATCAGGCCAAGGCGCGGAACCTTCGCAATATCGTGCTTGGCCTGTCCTTGGTCGGGTTTGTGATTTTGATTTTTGTCGTCACCGTCGTGAAGTTGGGAGGTAACATTGTCAATCGTCCCCTCTAAGCTCGACGGATCGGGTTCGCTTCAATCTCGGCTTAACGCTCGGGTCGCTGTGATTTGCGTCCTAGTCTTTAGTGGCATGATTGGTGCCGCCTTTGCGTCGGTGCCGCTCTATAAGCGCTTTTGTCAGTTAACCGGCTTTGATGGCACGGTCCGTCAGGCTGAGGCTGCGCCGACCACGGTGCTTGAGCGTCCCATAACGATTCGGTTCGATACCAACGTTCGGGACCTGCCTTGGAGCTTTAAAGCGGAACAGGTCAGCCAGACCCTGAAGATCGGCTCAACAGGCTTGGCCTTTTTTAAGGTCACGAACACAAGTGACAAGGTCTTGACCGGACGGGCCACCTACAATGTGGTGCCGGAGTCCGCAGGGGCCTATTTCCAGAAGCTAGAATGTTTCTGCTTTACGGAACAAACTTTAAAGCCAGGTCAATCCATTGATTTTCCAGTGGTTTACTTCGTTGATCCCAAGTTTGCGACCGAAAGAAATTACCCTGTCCTACACCTTCTTCCAGGATGTAAATTCCGTAGGAAAGCAGGCGGGACTGCAAGTCGCACCGGGCAATGGCAGCAAGGCACTTGGCGTCAAGCCTAGCGCGGGGCTATAGCCTATAGATATCACGTGGTGACGGCCTGACTGGGTCGTCACATTCTACCAAGGGGTTGGTGCCATCATGGCTCAAGATGCTGTTGAACACGATTATCACCTAGTCAATCCTAGTCCTTGGCCCTTCGTGGGCTCGGCCGCTGCTACGCTTATGGCGATTGGCGGCGTGATCTGGATGAAGGGCATGTTTGGCTTGGAAAAGCACACGCTGTGGCCCTTCCTACTTGGCCTATTCGGTGTCCTCTATACCATGGTCGGATGGTGGACCGAAGTGGTCCGCGAAGCCAACCAGGGTGATCACACCCCCGTTGTATCCATCGGCCTTCGCTATGGCATGATCCTGTTCATTGCCTCCGAAGTCATGTTCTTCGTGGCTTGGTTCTGGATCTTCTTCGAAATGGTGCTGTTCCAGGGCGTTCGCACACAGTCCGGCATCGAAGAGGTTGCGACCGCTTGGGCCACTTGGCCGCCAAAGGGTGTTGAGACCGTTTCGGCTTGGCAGCTGCCGCTGGTCAATACCTTGACGCTGCTGCTGTCTGGCACGACCGTGACCTGGGCGCACCATGCCATCCAGACCGATGATCGTAAGGGCGCGCGTTTGGCCCTGATCTTGACCGTCGTTCTCGGCATCCTGTTCTCATTGATCCAAGCCTACGAATATAATCACATCCTCCATGAGAACCTGTTCTTCTCGGAAGAGGCCGCCAATGCCGGGCTCTATGGCTCGTCCTTCTTTATGGCGACGGGTTTCCACGGCTTCCACGTGCTGATCGGTACGATCTTCTTGGTGGTCTGTTTGATCCGTCTGATGAAGGGTGACTTTACGCCGAAGCAGCATTTCGGCTTTGAGTCAGCCGCCTGGTACTGGCACTTCGTGGACGTGGTCTGGCTGTTCCTCTTTGCCTTTGTCTACGTCGTCTTCGGCGCAGCCTAAGGTGACAAAACCCAATCCCGTACTGGTGGGCCTCGCTTGCCGATGCCCCCAGTGCGGTGAGGGTGCCCTTTTTGAGAGCTTTCTAAAGGTCAGCGAACAGTGCGAGGCCTGCGGTCTCGACCTGCGCAAGTCCGACAGTGGCGACGGACCCGCCGTGTTCGTGATCTTGATCGTCGGCTTCATCGTCGCCTTCGCGATGCTATTTACCGAATTTAAACTGCATCCACCCGTTTGGGTGCATCTGGTGGTTTGGATGCCCTTGACCGGCATTCTATGCCTCGGGCTCATGCGGCCCTTCAAAGGCGTTATGATCGCCCTTCAGTTCCATAACCACGCCTCACAGGCCCGTAATGATGACTGAGAAGCCCCCCGCCCAGAACCGTCTTCCCGTTGGATTGACCGTGGTGACGGCCCTGTCTCTGGCGATATTGGTGGCCCTAGGAAGCTGGCAGGTTCAGCGTCTGACATGGAAACGTGAGCTTCTGGCCCAAGTCACAGCCCTACAGGCGGCTCCTGCGCGGCCCATTGATCAGGTCCTCACCACTGACGCTGGCCTTGACTTTGCTCGGGTCACCGCCGACTGCCCGGGTTTGGCGACCGCCCCCTATTTGAAGCTCTACAGTTTGGTCGATGGCAAGGTTGGCGTGAGGCTGATCTCTGCCTGTTCCTTGACCACAGGGCCCTATGGATCGGTTCTTGTCGATCGTGGGTTCATCTCTGAGACGGTGACTGAACGACCCGCCCAGTCGGCTAGCACGTTGCCAATGCGGGTCACCGGCGTCCTGCGCCAGCCCGACAAGGCTAATTTTGTCACCCCTGTGCCGCAGAACGACCAGTGGTATGCACGCGATGTCGCTGCTATGGCCAAGGCCTTGAAGGTTGAGCGTCCCGCGCCGGTCATGCTCTTTGCCGAGACCTCGACCAATCCCGAATTGAAGGGCCTTTTGCCCATCGCGGTGCCAGCCGAAATTTCGAACCGGCATTTGGAATATGCCCTGACATGGTTCGGTCTTGCCGCCGCCCTTTTGGGCGTCTATGTGGCGGTTCTTGTTCGCGGTCGGCGGGTTTAAGATGAACTATGTCTCAACGCGCGGGGCGTCCCCTGCGATCGGTTTCCTTGATGCGGTGCTGGCGGGTTTAGCCCCCGATGGCGGGCTCTATGTGCCAGAAGTCTGGCCGTCCTTTACCCCCGACGAGATCGCAGGCTTTGCGGCAATGTCCTATGCCGAAGTGGCCGCTCAGGTCCTTGGCCGTTTTGCTGGTGACGAAATCCCCAGCGACGTACTGGCCAAGATGACCGCTGAGGCCTACGCCTCTTTCGCCCATCCAGCCGTCACTCCCCTGACCCAGCTCTATCCCACCGTCTGGCAGATGGAGCTGTTCCACGGCCCGACGCTGGCCTTCAAAGACGTGGCCATGCAGCTGCTGGCCCGTCTCTATGACTATGCCTTGGCCGCTCAAGGCCGGACCATGACCATCATCGCCGCCACCTCTGGGGATACCGGCGGCGCGGCGGTCGAGGCCTTCCGGGGCGCACGTCATGCCCGCATGGCGGTTCTGTTCCCCGATGGTCGGATCAGCGAGGTCCAGCGCCGCTTCATGACCACGACCGGCGATGCCAATGTCCGGGCTGTGGCCGTGCAGGGCACGTTTGACGATTGCCAGACCATCGTCAAAGCCATGTTCCAGGACGACGATTTCCGCCAAGCGGTCGACCTGTCGGGCGTCAATTCGATCAACTGGGCGCGGATCGCGGCCCAGAGCGTCTATTATTTCACGGCGGCAGCGGCGCTCGGCGCGCCCGCCCGCGCCGTCTCCTTCGCTGTACCCACCGGCAATTTCGGCGATGCCTTTGCCGGCTATGTCGCCAAGCAGATGGGCCTGCCGATTGAGCGGATCATCGTCGCCACCAATGGCAACGATATTCTGGCGCGCATGCTGCAAGAGGGTCGCTATGCCAAGGGCTCGGTCCTGGCCACCCAGAGCCCGGCCATGGACATCCAGATCGCCTCGAACTTCGAGCGGCTCTATTTCGAATGTGTCCGCCGCGATGGGGCCGAGACAGCGCGGGCCTTCAAGGCCTTTAACGAGACCGGCGGTATCACCATTCCGGCTGAGGCCTTAGCTACGATGCGCGAGACCTTCATCGGTATGGGTGTCAATGAGGCTGAGACCACGGCGACGATCATTTCGACCTTTAACGAGACCGGCCAACTGATTGATCCCCATACGGCGGTTGGCGTCTGCGCTGCACGTCGGATCGGTGCCATCGAGCCCACGACCCCGGTCGTCGTTCTGGCGACGGCTCATGCCGCGAAGTTCCCTGAGGCCGTCACTGAGGCAGCAGGCGTCGCTCCGGTTCTGCCGCTCAAGGCCAAGGGCGTTGCTGAACGTGAAGAGGTCTATGATCGCCTACCAGCCGATTCAGACACGATCAAAGCCTATATTCGCGCCTTTGCGGCCACGGGCATGACCTCTTGAGCGCAAGCCTGCACCGCCTGGCCAATGGCGTTCGCATCGTCTGCGATCCCATGCCCGGGCTAGAGACCTTTGCCCTGTCGGTCGTGATTGGACGCGGCGCGCGCTATGAGACCCAAGACCAGTCCGGCTGGTGTCATCTGCTTGAACATATGGTCTTCAAGGGTGCAGGCCCTCGCTCGTCGCGTGACATTGTCGAGCATATCGAGGCCGAAGGCGGCAATATCAACGCGGCCACCGGCTATGAGCGGACTAGCTTTCAGGTCCGCGCCCTTAAGGGGGGCCTGCCTCTGGCCATGGAGATTGTCTCCGACCTGATCCGTCGCCCGACCTTAGTGCCCGCCGACATGGTCCGCGAAAAGCAGGTCATCGCCCAAGAGATCGCCGAAGCGGCCGATGCCCCCGATGATTATGTCTTTGATCTGGCCCAAACTGCGGCCTTTGGGGCCCATCCACTTGGGCGTCCGATCCTTGGCACTTCGGCCAGCGTTGAGACCGCGACGCCCCAGTCATTAGAGGCCTTCCGCGCCCATCTCTATGACCCTTCAGCCATCGTCGTCTGCGCGGCAGGTGCGGTGGATGAGGCCGAGCTTTTAGCGCTAACGGAGCGCTGGTTTGGTGATGCGCCCGCCGCTGGTCTTGACCTATCCGCGACATTGCCCGAGCCGGTCCAATTTGTTGGCGGTGCTCAGCCCAAGGTGCGGCGATTGGAACAGGCCCATCTGGTACTGATGCTTCCCGCCCCCAGCGCCCGCGACGATGACTATTTCGCCCTGCGTGTGTTCTCCGAGATCCTAGGCGGCGGTATGTCCTCACGTCTGTTCCAAGAGGCCCGCGAGCGGCGCGGTCTGGCCTATGCCATTGATGCCTATGCCGACACCTATGCCGACGCTGGTGTGCTGGGCGTCTATGCCGGGTGCGCGGCTAAGGACGGGCTGGAACTGGCCAAGGTCACGGCCGGAGAGATCATGGGCCTTGCTGAGCGGACCGAGCCGGGCGAGCTGGCCAGAGCTAAGGCGCAGCTTAAATCCTCGCTCTTTATGGCGCGGGAATCTGCTCTTGCGCGTGCGGAGCAGGCGGCCGGTCAGGTTCTGCTGTTTGATAGGCTGTTCAGCACCCAAGAGATCGGTGCCTCCATCGATCAGGTCGAGGCCAGTGACGTGCAGCGCCTCGGGGCAAGCCTTCTAGAGCCGCGCATGACGGCGACGGCCGCCTTAGGTGCCAAGGGTGCAGCGGCAGCCGCCGAGGGCTTTAGCCGCGCGCTCCACGGCTAAGGCAGGGCGCGATCAGCGCTTCGCTGCGGACAGGTCACGGATCGGCTTGAACTCTGAGCCAGAGCGCCAGGCGGGCCATCGGGTCGAATTGGCGAGCTTTAGGCCAATCTCATAGAACAGGGCGACATCTTGCGCCGCGCCGCGCAGGTC
>JBEGOG010000147.1:0-4971 GCA_041182125.1 Pseudomonadota bacterium | reverse complement strand
CCTTAGATCTTCCCCCTCTGGGGGAAGTACCGGCGAAGCCGGGGTAGGGGGTTGCGTCCAAACCCTCTCTCGCACCAACATTTCACCTGCCCGGTTGACGGCAAGGTGCGGAGCCTGTCCAATCTGTGAAAATAGGTCAGGGTTGGATATGAAGCTCCAAGGTTCAATTTTCGGCGGTGTGCTGGTTGCTCTAATGGTGATGGGGGTGGGAACCGCCCAAGCCAGGCCTTCTGGGCCCTCGGATATCATCTATTCGGGCGGCGATATTATTACCGTCGATCCGGCCAATCCCTCGCCGCAAGCCGTTGCTGTTAAGGACGGGCGGATCGTTGCCGTCGGAAGCCGCCGCGCCATCGAGAAGGCTTGGCGCGGCCCCGCGACCCAGATGAAAGATCTGGCGGGCAAAACCCTGATGCCCGGCTTCATTGATCCCCATTCTCACTTGGCTCAGCAGGTTCCGCGCTGGGGTGTGCCGACGCTTAGCCCCCCGCCGGTCGGGGACGTTACGTCGATCGTGGACATTGTCGCCAAGCTGAAGGCCTATATTGCCGATAATAAGATTCCAGCAGGCACACCGATCTTGGCCATGGGCTATGACGACTCCCTGCTCAAGGAGGGGCACCACCCCACGGCGGCTGAGCTAGACCCGATCTCGACAGATCACCCAATCGCCTTGCTCCATCAGTCCGGACACCTCGGCGCGGTCAATACAGCCATGCTGGCCCTGATGGGCTACACCAAGGCCACGCCCAACCCGCCGGGCGGGGTCATCCGCCGCACGGCCGGGGGCGATCCCGATGGGGTGCTCGAAGAACTGGCCCTCATGCCGCTTCTGCGCCTAACGCCGCCCAAGCCATTGGACGAGCAGATCAAGACCCTGGGCCAGGTTCAGGCCTACTATGCCAGCCTCGGCATCACGACCGCCCAAGAGGGGATCGCCAGCCACGGCGATACGGCATTGTTGCAGGCGGCAGCCGGTCGCAAGGCCCTGATCCTCGATGTTGTGTCCTATGAGCGCTGGGACGGTCTCAAGGACCTGACCTGCGAAGGGGGCAAGCCGATGATCATCCCCAATCAGGGAGATCCCATAGCTGTCGGCCCCTATCAAAATCGCTTGCGTATCGGCGGCGTAAAGCTGACGGGCGATGGCTCACCGCAGGGCAAGACCGCCTATCTCACCGCGCCCTACGTCCATCCACCCCACGGTCTGCCCGACGACTATCGTGGCTATCCGGTGGCGACCGTCGCGGCTGCTGATCATTGGTTTTCCGAAGGCGCGCGCTGCAAGGTCCAGATCCTGTTCCATGCCAACGGTGACGCTTCGGCCGATGTGATGTTGGCCTCCGTGGCCAAGGCTGAGGCCCAATATGGCAAGAGCGACGTCCATCCAGTGATGGTCCATGCCCAGATGATCCGCCATGATCAGGTGGACAAGATGGCTAGGTTGGGGATCATTCCCAGCTTTTTTACTGAGCACACCTTCTTTTGGGGTGATTGGCATATTAACGAGACCGTGGGCCAAAAGCGCGCCTTCGGCATGAGCCCTGCGGGCTATGCCCTGTCCAAGGGGATGAAATTTACCATCCACACGGACGCGCCGGTGCTGCCACCCAATCACCTGACGGCGATCTGGACAGCTGTGAACCGGGTCAGCCGCTCTGGCGTGGTGGTCGGACCCGATGAGCGTATTTCGGTGATGGAGGCCATCAAGGCTGTGACGATCAACTCGGCCTACCAATATGGCGAGCAGGCCCAGAAGGGATCGATCACGCCGGGCAAGCTGGCCGATCTGATCATTCTGGATCAAGACCCGCGGAAGGTTGCGCCTATGGCCATTAAGGACATCAAGGTCGTTGAAACGATCAAAGAGGGCCAAACCATCTACAAGAGACCCTAACGCAGACCCGCGCGCGGGTTTCTCTGGTCACCCGCACGTTCCTCGCCTAACCTTTCGAACAGACAACCGCCAAGGGCCGTTTTTCGGCAAACCATAAGGCGGTGTTGGAGGAGCGGACCATGTTGAAAGCGACGCCTTTGGTAGGCTTGTCATGAGCCTATTTTCGTCAGTCGAGCGCCCGCGTACGGGGATCGTGACCAAGCTGTTCTACGGATTTGGGTCCGTCGCCTACGGCGTAAAGGACAATGGTTTCAGCACCTTCCTTCTTCTGTTCTACAATCAGGTTCTAGGGCTGCCTGCGGCTTGGGTTGGGGCGGCGATCATGATCGCTTTGGTCGTCGACTCCGTGCTTGACCCCTTAGTTGGTCAGATTTCCGATAATTGGAACTCGCCATGGGGACGGCGTCACCCGTTCATGTATTTCGCGGCCATTCCAGCGGCTGTCGCGTTCCTGTTCCTCTGGATTCCGCCTGCAGGCCTGTCTCAGGTTCAACTCTTTGTCTATCTTTTGGTGATGGCGATTGTGGTTCGCACCCTCATCACCCTCTACGAAATTCCATCGACGGCGCTCGGGGCCGAATTGAGCGAGAACTATGATCAGCGGACTTCGCTGTTTGGGTTTCGCTATTTCTTCGGCTGGTGGGGCGGCCTAACCTTGACCATCCTCGCCCTAGGCGTCTTGCTCATACCGGATGCTCAGCATCCCGTCGGCCAGCTGAATCCGGCCGGATATGCCCGTTATGGCGTGGTTGCGTCCCTGATTATGGCCAGTGCCATTTTAATCTCAGCGGCTGGAACCCACCGATTTATCGCCCATCTCAAACCGCCAGTCTCGACCGCACCATTCCACTTGGGAGACTTGATCTCAGCGATAAAGGGCACCTTTGCCAACCCGTCCTTCCGCGCCATTATGACCTCGGCACTCTTTACCTCTATGTCAGGTGGACTTGGCCTCGCCATGAACGCCTACTTCGTGACCTTCCTTTGGGAACTCAGTAACGCGCAATATGCCGTCATGTTGGGCACGGCCTTCATCGGTTCGTTCCTCGCGCTGGTCATTAGCCCGCAACTCTCGAAGACATTCGGCAAGAAGCCGGCCACCATGACACTTTATTTGCTGAGTGCTGTGGTCGGCCCCCTGCCGTTCATACTGCGATTGCTGGGGGTCTTTCCGGGCAATGAGTCGGAGCTTCTGGTCCCGTTCCTGTTTGGTCTAGCGGTTATGAGCCTGACCTTTTCGATCAATGCCAACATTCTCGGTACGTCGATGATCGCGGATATTGCCGAAGATATCGAGATCAAGACGGGTAAGCGATCCGAGGGGCTGCTATTCTCTGCAGCCAGTGTTGTTGCCAAGGCGGTCAGCGGCGTTGGTATCTTTGCGACCGGGATGATCCTCAGCTTCGTAAATTTCCCCGCCAATGCGCGGCCGGGGCAGGTCCCGCAGGAGGTCCTCGACAATCTACTCATGACCTATCTGCCCATTTCTTTTACCCTTCACATCTGTGCCATCTTGGCCCTGAGCGGCTACAAGATCAGCCGGGCGCAGCATGAGGAAAATCTGGCAGAATTGGCGAGGCGACAGGCAATTTAAGGTCACGTGCCGCAGGGACAGGCTTTACCGCGCCTCATGTGACAGGCACGATGATCTCTGAACCAACCGCAATGAGGCCGAGGATTCACAATCGGCCACCGGTTTGTCGGGAGCTGAAACATGTCGATCGATTTTGAAATTCCAGAAGATGCTAAGGCCGTCCGTGAGCGGGTCCGCCAGTGGGTCCATGACGAGTGTATTCCAGCTGAGGAACGCCTCGCGGCAGGTGCCGACTATAAGACCCTATTGACGGAACTGCGGGTCAAGGCGCGGGCCCAGGGTCTGTGGCTTCCCTTCATTCCGGTCGCTGATGGCGGTATGGGTCTTGGCCCTCTGGCCAATGCTCTGGTGCAGATGGAACTGGGTGAGAGCCACCTCGGTGCCCTGTCGATGAACAGCCAAGGTCCCGATGATGCGACTATGCTGACCCTGCTGGCCCACGGCACGCCCTTCCAGAAGGAAAAGTACCTCAAGCCGCTGTTCAATGGTGACAAGCGCGTTTGCTATTCGATGACCGAGAAGGCGGCTGGCGCGGATGCGACCGGCATGCAGACCACGGCGGTCAAGGACGGCAAGGGCAACTATGTCCTTAATGGCGAGAAGTGGTTCTCGTCGGCGGCGACGGCGGCGGACATCGCGGTGGTCATGGCCCTGACCAATCCGGAGGCCCCGCGCCATCAGCGCTATTCGACCTTTATCGTCGAGCTACCCAATCCCGGCTACCGGATTGTCCGCGATATCCCAACCATGGCCGCGCACGGCCCGCTGACCTCGATCATGGGCGGTGGTCACTCTGAGATCGAGATCAAGGATCTGGTCGTCCCCGCTGAGAACCTGCTTGGCGGCGAGGGCAATGGCTTCAATATGGGCCAGCATCGCCTCGCCTATGGTCGCCTGCGTCACGGGATGCACAATGTCGCCATGGCCCAGCGGGCCCTAGACCTTGCCACGGCCCACGTCACCCAGCGCTCGACCTTCGGCAGCCTCCTGTCCGACCGTCAGGGCGTTCAGTGGATGTTGGCTGACTGCGCCAGCGAGCTCTATATGGCTCGCCTGATGCTGCTCCATATTGCCTATAAGGCTGAAAAGGGCATGGACCTGCGCCAGGAAAATTCCATTGCCAAGGTGTTCCTCGCCCACATGGTGCACAAGGTGGTCGATACGGCCATCCAGCTTCATGGTGCGCTCGGCTATAGCCACGACACGCCTCTGGCCCGCTGGTACACCCACATCCGCTCGCAGCGCTTGGTCGATGGACCCGACGAGGTCCACCGCTGGACCGTGGGCCGCAATGTCATCCGCGCCTATCAGAAGTTCGGCACCACGGCCTCTGCCGCCGGTGGCGACCTGCTCTAAACTGAAAGCCTCTCTTCTCCCTTCTCCCTTAAGGGGGAAGGGCCGGGGATGGGGGTGCAGCGGTTGGTGACTGTGCAACGTCTGCCCGTCTGTTGCGGACGATTGGCAGGGACGGTGGATGTAC
>JBEGOG010000146.1:4211-9197 GCA_041182125.1 Pseudomonadota bacterium | reverse complement strand
GGCCTGAATCTGACCTAGACCCAAGACCGACCCGCAGGAAGATTAGTCCTCACTGCCCAACCCGAACCGTCTCCGTCACCTGATAGGTCAGGGGTGTACCCTCATCATCGGTGATGGTGACATAATCGCCGGGCAAAAACCGATGGTCACTGAGCTTGAAAACCGGCTCATCATCTGACGTTCGTTGCGCATCATAATCAAAATACCAGACCGACGCGTGCCGCCTGAGACGCCCCTCGACGGCATCCACTCCAGGGCCAAACCTCCGAACCGTGCAGGCCGCCTTCGCCGCCGCATAGACATCAGCATCGATTTTCCCATCAGGGGTTAGCGGAGCCAACAGAACATAGCCCCGCTCCGGATCCCCCTCGACAAACGGGGTCGAGGGGTTGCGGGCCAGACGCAGCGTAATACGGTTCATCGTCATGGACTTTGAGCTCCCGGCCCTTCTAGTGCGACAAGAACAGAGACGGCCCATCTGTATGCAGGAAGCTACGGGTCGCGCCGCCGAAGACGAACTCTTGCAGCCGTGGATGGCCAAAGGCACCGGCAATCATCAATTCCGCACCAATAGATTTTGCGGTCGACAGCAAAAGCGGGGCAACCTCGCCATTGGCCTTCAAAGACATCACCTCCGATTTGACACCGCGCGCCGCCAAAAAGGCCTGTAGCCGGGTTGGATCATAGGGCCGGGGCGTCTCCGCCGGTGCTGCCAGGATCACCACCTTGGACGCCTTCTCCAGCAGTGGGAGCGCCGTGCGCACGGCGCGTGTTGATTCTTTGCCGCCGTCCCACGCAATGGCGGCAATACCCGTTCCGGTCAGGCCGGCCCGGGCAACGAGAACGGGGCGCTGCTCATCAACAACGACCTGCTGGAAACTCTCGGCCAAGGCCCCTCGCCCACGCGCGGCGTGATCGTCAAAGACCACCAGATCGGACAGCCGACTTTCGCTCGACAGACCCAGCCAGACCGGCGAGGCAATGGTCACAACGGCCTTGCGGTCATAGTCGGTCGCCTCAACCGACGCGCGAGCCTTCCGCTCACCCTCTTGAATGGCTTCCTGTAGGCTCTCCACCGCGCTGACCTGCACACCGCCCATGAAGCCCTCGCCCATCCAGGGCATAAGGTCGGCAATGTCCGAAGGGGTATAGACGCCCGCCAATTCGGCATTAAAGAGCTTTGCAATAACAGCCGCAGACTTAAGAACCGCTTGATCCCCGGGGTTGCCGCTCAACGGCACCATAATTCTGGCCCAGTTCATGTTTTTCTCCCGTTCGCGTTAAAGCGTTGATCTGTGATCGGACACACGCCACAGACTAGCGACCACTCAGTTAGGAACCCTTTTCGTGGCGAAAGCAGTGCGACATACCCGCACGCGGGACGATAGTCCCCGGGCATGGCAACGGATGTTGTCGGGTCGGAGATTGGATCTGCTTGATCCCTCTCCGATGGACATCGAGATCGAGGACATTGCTCACGGGCTGGCTCGCGTGGCACGTTGGAATGGCCAAACCTCTGGTGAACATGGCTTTTCGGTCGCTCAGCACTCGTTGGTGGTTGAAGAAATAGCGGCCCATTTGCAACCCGATCTCGATCCGCGCTGGCGTCTCGCAGCCCTCCTGCATGATGCCGCCGAATATGTGATTGGCGATATGATATCCCCATTCAAGGCGGCACTTGGGCTGAATTATCGCACCTTCGAACACCGGCTCGAGGCTGCAATCCACATCCGCTTCGGTCTTCCAGTGACCATTCCAGATGACATAAGGATCCTAATCAAGGCGTCGGATAGAGCCTGCGCCCATTTCGAAGCTGTCCAGTTGGCAGGTTTTACCCACACTGAAGGGGCCATGTTGTTTGGATCACCGCCAGAGGGCTATCACCTCGACATAGACCCCATGCCCACAGGCTTGGCGCAGGAACGCTTCCTTGCCCGGTTTCACGTCCTGTCCGTCGCCGCTGGATTTGTGACGGGGCCCTCGGCATTTGATACCGAATAGGTCGCCCTAGCCAATCTGCCCTGTCAGGGTTAGGGAGATGAAATGAGCACCCTGATTGTCATTGGCCTGTCCGCCGTTGTCGTCGCGATCCGCGACGGCGAGGCTGTCGTCCTGACCGTTCGGCCTCATGATCCCTTGACCGGGGAGGCCTCTATACTCGCGGGCCTGCCGTTCGGCCCGTTCGATCCCGATGGTCATCGCACCTTCGAACTGGCCCTTCGCGCCTTTGTGACCGAACAGACCCGCTTTGACCTTGGCTATGTCGAGCAACTCTATACCTTTGGGGACAAGGGACGCGACGCTCCTCTGGCGGATGTGGGTGCGGGTGCGGCACGGGTGATCTCGGTTGGCTATCTGGCCTTGACGCCGGTTCCGGTAGAGACCTCCGCGCCAGATACGGCATGGTCGTCATGCTCGCGCTTCTTTCCTTGGGAAGATTGGCGTCACGGGCGGCCACCACTGATTGATGAGGCCATCGCCCCGGCCTTACGAAACTGGGCTGCGGCTGGTCGTGGTGATGAGGGCGAAAGCCGCTTGGATCGGGCCCGGACCCTGTTCGCGCTTGACGGTGCCCTGTGGAACGAAGAACGGGTTCTGGAGCGCTATGAGTTGCTCTATGAGGCGGGCTTGGCACCCGAAGCGGCGCGTGACCGAGACCGCGCCTGGGGATTGCCAGCCCCTGAACCTCAAGCCCTATCCCCCGCCTTTGGTGAACCGATGATTTCCGATCACCGCCGCATCCTCGCCACCGGTCTGGGCCGGTTGCGCGGCAAGCTGAAATATCGCCCCGTCGTGTTCGAACTGACCGCCCCGACCTTTACCCTGTCAGAATTGCAAAGGACGGTAGAGGCCGTGGCAGGGGTCAAGCTGCACAAACAGAACTTTCGGCGGGTACTGGATCGAACCGGTCTGGTCGAAGGCCTTGGGCGCTATGATGTAGAGACCGGCGGTCGCCCCGCTGAGCTTTTCCGCTTCTGCCGCGAACAACTCCAAAACCGCTCAACGCTGGGGCTGTCCCTGCCCCTCATTCGCGACGGATCATAAAATCCTATTTTGCCATCTTGAGGTGCGATTCGATATCGGCTCTTTTTGGTAAAAGTGTCACATCAATGCACTAGTATCGTCATAGAACATCGCTATGCCCATCCCTGAGCCAACTGCGAACAATGCAGTCGGGCAAACGGGGATATCAAATGCAATTACGTCTTCTCTTGAGCGCATCCGCGCTCGCACTGTGCTGTGCAGCACCCGCCTTCGCCGCTGAGGCCGAAGCCGCCGCTACCGCTACCAACGATGCCGCCATCGAAGAGATCGTCGTCTATGGCCGCGGCGAAACCCGCCAGGTCCAGACCGTTCAAGCCGTTGACATTCTGGCCGCGACCCCAGGCACCAGCCCCCTGAAGGTCCTGTCGCAACTGCCAAGCGTCAACTTCCAATCTGCTGACGCCTACGGCACCTATGAGTGGGCCGTCCGCATCTCGGTTCGTGGCTTCCGTCAGAACCAACTGGGTTTCACCCTTGATGACGTGCCATTGGGCGACATGTCCTATGGCAACCACAACGGCCTGCACATCAGCCGCGCCGTGATTTCCGAGAACATCGGCAGCGCTGAACTGGCGCAAGGCGCTGGTAGCCTGCAGACCGCATCGAGCTCAAACCTCGGCGGTACGCTGAAGTTCACGACCGTCGATCCTTCGAATAAGTTCGGCGTTCTGACCGCTCTGACGACCGGCAGCGACAGCACGTTCCACGGCTTTGTGCGCGTTGAGACGGGCGACCTGCCCACCGGCGGCCGCGGCTATATCAGCTATGCCAACCAGACTGCTGAAAAGTGGAAGGGCTATGGCGGCGACCAGAAGCAGTACCAAGTCAATGCGAAGTTCGTTCAGCCCATCGGCCCGGTGACCACCACCACCTTCTTCAACATGTCCGACCGTGCTGAAAACGACTATCAAGACGTGTCGCTGAACATGATCAAGCGTCTCGGCTACAATATCGACAATATCAAGAACAACTGGACCTTGGCCCAGCAGATCGCGACCGCCTACCAGACCGGCAAGCCTTTGCCAGCGCCCTATACAACCGTCGATGATGTCTATTTTGATGCTTCAGGTCTGCGTAAGGACACCCTCGGCGGTATCACGGCCGATTGGGACATCACTAAGAACCTGTCGGCGAGGGCAACCGCCTATCGTCACACCAACAAGGGCATGGGCACCTGGTTCACCCCTTACGTCCCAAGCCCAGGCGGTGCCTCGGTTTCTGAGCGGACGTCTGAATATAATATCGACCGCAAGGGCATCGTCGCGACCTTGACCTATGTCGTTGGTGACCACACCATCGAAGGCGGCGTCTGGACGGAAGATAACGACTTCCACCACGCTCGCCGTTACTATGGCAACAGCGTCGCCAAGCCACGTGACAGCCTGAAGTTCCAAACCGGGGCGTTCTATACCCAGTGGGAATATATGTTCAACACCAAGACCACCAACCTGCATCTGCAGGACACGTGGCGGGTCAACGACTCCTTGAAGGTCAATTTTGGCTTCAAGACCGTCAATGTTGAAAACGAGGCCGTCCGCCTGAGCGGTACCAATGCCGTCGGATCAATCAAGGTCGACGAGAACTTCCTGCCACAGGTTGGCTTCAACTATGACCTCGGTGCCATGGGCGAAGTCTTCGGCTCCTACGCCGAAAATGCGCGCGCCTTTGTCGCGTCGGGCAGCGAAGGCCCCTTCTCAACCAGCCAAGCCGGTTTTGAAGCGATCAAGACGAAGCTCGACCCTGAAACCTCCAAGACCATCGAAGGCGGCTATCGCTATCGGAACGAAAAGTTCCAAGGCGTCGCAGCCATCTATCACGTCAAGTTCGACAACCGCATCCTTGGCACCCAGACCGGTGCCGCGATCGTTGGCAACCCCGTCGTTCTGACCAACGTCGGCGGCGTGACTTCAGACGGCTTGGAATTGGCAGGCACCTACAACC
>JBEGOG010000146.1:0-4181 GCA_041182125.1 Pseudomonadota bacterium | reverse complement strand
CCTACAACCTGACCAACGATTGGAAGCTCTCGGGCTCCTATTCGTACAATAAGTCGACCTATGACAGCGACGTCCGCAATGGCGCCGGTGTTGTAACGGCCAAGATCTCTGGCAAGACCATCGTCGATTCACCAGAGAACATGGTCAAGGCGACCTTGTCCTATGATGACGGCGCTCTGTTCGGGAATCTGAACGGCTCCTACACCGACAAGCGCCTCTATACCTATACGGGCGATGCATCGGTCCCATCGGTCACGGCGTTCGATCTGACTGTGGGCTACCGCTTCAAGTCAGAAAACACCCTGCTGAACGGCCTCGAAGTTCAAGGCAATGTCACCAACCTTCTGGACAAGGAATATGTCTCGACGGTCGGTTCGGCAGGCTTTGGCAACACCGACCCAACGGGCGACGCTCAGACCCTTATGGTCGCTGCGCCGCGTCAGATGTTCGTGACGGTGCGTAAGCAGTTCTAAAACTTAGACCTCAAATCTGAGACGCTGCGGCGGGATCGGTTTTCACCGGTTCCGCCGTTTGCATTTCTGCCCACTGGGCCTTGAGCATGGTGGAGGTTTGCCGCGATCCATCCGGGCTCCAGCCCGGTGCGCCGAACAGATAGCCGAACGCTTCACGCAGGGACCTGGCCGTCAGAAGGTCCGAAAAAATCCCAACCCATTCGTGAAAAGCCACGCGTATAATATTGAAATCACCGAGGTTCTTGACGACGCCGTACCGACAGGGCTCCTCGTCCAGTTCCGGCACAAAGGTTCCAAACATCCGATCCCAGATGATCAAAATGCCCGCATAGTTGCTGTCGAGATAGCGTGGATTACGCGCGTGATGGACACGATGATGGGAGGGCGTGTTGAACAGGGCCTCGACCCAGACCGGCATCCGGCGCACCGCCTCCGTATGGATCCAGAATTGATAGACCAGACTGATCCCCTTCTGAATGGCGATCATCGCGGGCGGAAAACCGAGCAGCGATAGGGGCAACCAAAGCGCCCATGTGCCCGCCGCGCCACCGGTCCAGGTCTGACGCAGGGCTGTGGCCAGATTATAGTGCTGCGACGTGTGGTGGTTGACATGCGCCGCCCACCAGAACCGCCGCTCATGGCTCAAGCGATGGAACCAATAGTAGGTGAAATCCTCAAGCAGGAAGATCACTAGCCAAGCCCAAGCCGCGGACATGGGAATGTCAAACAAGCGATATTTGTAGACCCAAACCGAGGCTGCAAAGACCACGCCCCCCGTGAGAAGCCCTGCGATCCCGCTGCCAAAGCCCATCAGCAATGAGGTCGCTGTATCCTTGGCCTCATAGACCGCCTTGACCTTGCCCATGCGGGCCAACAGGATCTCAAGCACAATGGCCAGAATGAAGAACGGGACGGCGAGCGTAACCGGATCAATTGCCGGTGAAGTGGGGGCAGCCATTAGTTCGTCTCTCCCGAAACAGCCTTGGCCCAGTTTGGCGCGAGGGCCAAGGACGCCTTTGGGGCTGCAAAATCATTAAATCTAAACCAAAATCGTCCCTTAACCGCCTCAGCCTGAAGCGCCTGAGACCAGGCCATGCTGCGCGAGACATAGCTATCACCCATACGAAACAGGAGCAGCGCCAGATCCCCGGACCGGGCGACCGCTCCTGCTCCATCTAAGGCAAGCCAGATCTGATCCAAGGGGGTCTGGGGAAAGTCCTCGGCCAATCGGCGCTTCACTTCAGCCTCGTCCAAAGGTGGCGTGGCGCGCGGAATCTTAACCCAAGCCACCAACCCCATAATTCCGCCGACAATGGCCAGGGTCACCAACTGGGTGATGATAAATTTCAAAGTCACGCTAGCCACCCCACTGTTTTGCTAACCCTCAACTGCACCGTGACCTGCGTCAAGCATGACCAAGCGCAACGCACTGGTGACGGCATCCTTCGCCATGCTATCTAAGGGGCAGAATCTCATAGTGCCGACGCGCGCTTTGGCCCTGCTTCACCCCGGTGCAGCAGCGGCAGCGCCTCGAAAAGGATCGCTGTTCCGTGCAAAAAGCCGTTATCGCCGCTACAGGCCTGTTCACACCGCCCTATTCGATCTCGAACACGGAGTTGGTGGACGCCTTCAACACCTATGTCGCCAATTTCAATGCCGAGCATGCCGCCGCCATCGAGGCCGGAACGGTCGAGGCGCTGCAGCCCTCATCGCCTGAATTTGTGCAAAAGGCCTCCGGCATCCAGTCTCGCTTTGTCATGAACAAGGACGGGATCATCGATCCGGCCATCATGCGCCCGCAACTGCCCGAGCGATCCAATGACGAGCTCTCGATCCTTGCCGAAATGGCCGTCGCGGCCGCCCGTCAGGCCATCGAGGCTTGGGGCAAACCGGTCAGCGAAATCGGGGCCGTGCTCTGCGCCTGTTCCAACATGCAGCGCGCCTATCCGGCCATGGCCGTCGAGATCCAAAATGCGCTCGGTATTGAGGGCTTTGGCTTCGACATGAATGTCGCCTGTTCCTCGGCCACCTTTGGTATCAAGACCGCCGCCGACTTCATCGCGTCAGGTTCAGCCAAGGCCGTGCTGATGGTCAATCCTGAGGTCTGTTCAGGCCACCTGAATTTTAAGGACCGCGACAGCCACTTCATCTTTGGCGACGTGGCCACCGCTGTGATCGTCGAGGCCGCCGATCAGGCGGGACCCGGCGGCTGGGACATTCTGGGCACGCGCCTTAAGACTGTCTTCTCCAACAATATCCGCAACAATTTCGGCTTCCTGAACAATGCTGCGCCCGAGGGCATTGGCGCTCCAGACAAGCTGTTCATCCAACAGGGCCGCAAGGTCTTCAAGGATGTGGTGCCGATGGTCGCCGAGATGATTATCGACCATGCCGGTGAACTGGGCCTAGAGCGCTCAGAGCTTAAGCGCATGTGGCTGCATCAGGCCAATATCAATATGAACGACATGATCGGCCGCAAGGTTCTGGGCCGTGACCCGACGCCTGAAGAGAACATCATCGTTCTGGACACCTATGCCAACACCTCGTCGGCGGGATCGATCATCGCCTTCCACCTGCACAATCAAGGCTTTGAGGCGGGCGAAACGGGCCTGATCTGCAGCTTTGGCGCAGGCTATTCGGCGGGCACCGTATTTGTTCGCAAGCGCGCCTAGGCCTGCAACCCCAGCCCCTTGCGGATCTGCGGCCAAGCGACATTGACGCCTAGCCCGAGCATGACCAATCCTGCGGCAGTCAGCTTCCAGACCGGCATGGCCTCGCCCAGCATCAGATTGGCTGTGATCATGCCAAAGACCGGCACCAGCAGCGCCATGGGCGTGATGGATGCCGCTGGATGGCGCGCCAACAGCCAGCCCCAAGCACTGTAGCCAAACAGGCTGTTGCCCAAAGATTGCCAAGCCACAGCCGCCCAGGTCGCGGCGTCAGCGACCCGGACGGCATGAACCATGGCTGGCCAGCCCTCTAGGGTCAGGGACAGGATCACCAAGGGCGGGATGGAAAATAGGCTGGCCCAGCAGACATAGGCCAACATATCCGCGCCGGGATCACGCTTGGCGGTGATATTGCCCCCGGCCCAACTCATCGAGGCGATAAAGGTTAGCACCAGTCCCAAGGGCGTGACGGTCGAGGCATCGGCGTGGGCGATGATCACCCCAATGCCCGCCGCTGCGATCAGCAAGGCGATGACCTGAAAGGCCTTCACCCGCTCGCCGCTCAGCACCATCGACAGGCCGATGGTGAAGAAGACCTGGGTCTGCATCAGAAGCGAGGCAAGCCCAGGCGCGATCTGGCCGTTCATGGCGATATAGAGAATGCCAAACTGTCCCAGCCCGATCAGGATGCCGTAGGTCGCCAGGCGCGACCAAGCCACATTCGGCCGTTTGAAAAAGAACACGGCCGGAAAGGCGACGAAGAAAAACCGCAGGCTCGCGAACAGAAGGGGTGGCAAATGGTCCAAGGCCACCTTGATCACCGCAAAATTGCTGCCCCAAACCGCCACGACGGCCAGCGCCAAGGCGAGGTGGGTCCAGGGGATGGTCGGGGCGGCCTTGTGCGTGTCTGTGGTCATGGGCGATCCCTATCCATACAAAGTCCGTATTCCCCGCGAAGGCGGGGATCCAGTGGCTGACTGGACCTCAGGAGACTATCGGTCTGGATCCCCGCCTGCGCGGGGAACGCGGAAGAGAGGGC
>JBEGOG010000145.1:0-4993 GCA_041182125.1 Pseudomonadota bacterium | reverse complement strand
CCGATAGGCAATGTTTAGGGACAGTTTTTAAGCAATAAAAGCAAAAGTGGCGTAGTCGCCGGTTAGAGTTCAACTTGCTTACGGGGCCCTAACAAGGGAAGTTATAGTCAGGGATCGGTCTTATGTCCTAGACGACATCTCCACGGTCCGAAGCGAAACGGGGGACCTCACGCTCGTGGCCTATAGTCAGCATCCTGTTGGCACAGAGAGCCCCGCGACCGTTCGCAATCGGTTGATCTTTGGCTTTGGCGGCATGTTGATTGGGCAGTTCCTTGCCTATCTCGACATTCAGATTGTCAATTCGTCGCTCGCACAGATTCAGGCCGGTACAAGCGCCAGTAGCGACGAGATTAGCTGGGTCCAAAGCGCCTATCTGATCGCTGAAGTGGTTATGATCCCGCTATCCAGCTACCTCGCACGGTGGTGGGGCACCCAGCGGCTATTCATGCTGTCATGTTTAGGCTTCACCATCATGAGCGTCCTGACGGGACTGTCATCCGATATCGACACCATGATCGTCACCCGGGCGCTTCAGGGCTTCATCGGCGGTGCCATGATCCCCACGGTGTTTGCGATTGCTTTCTCAGCCTTTCCGCCGGAACGCCGAATGATTTCGAGCGTGATCATGAGCACGGTCATTTCTATGGCCCCCACGATTGGACCAAGCCTCGGAGGGCAGATCACCGAATTGCTCAGCTGGCGTTGGCTCTTCTTTATCAATGTTCCGTTCGGACTGCTTGCGCTGTTCCTCGTTGGACGGTTCGGCGATTTCGACAAACCTGACCCGAATCTCGCCCGTAATTTTGACTGGGCCGCCCTGATCTGCATGGCGCTGTTTCTGATGTGTGGACAATATGTGCTGGAAGAGGGAACGGGCGAGAGCTGGTTTCAGAGCGATCTGATCCTCGGCCTAACGGTCCTGTCGATCTTCGGCGGCATCATCTTTATCCGGCGGTCTTTGCGTAGCGCCAATCCTATTGTTGAGCTGAGCGCCTTTGCAGATCGAAATTTCAGAGTGGGCTGTTTCCTAACCTTCATCTCAGGGGTAGGTCTGTTTGGTTCCACCTATCTTTTGCCGCTATTTCTGGCCAATGTCCGCCAAGAGTCCCCCGGGCAAATCGGCGCGACCATGGTGGTGTCGGGCCTTGTCATGTTCGCCATGGGGCCAATCGCCACCCGTTTGGCACAGTTCGTTCCCCCTCGGCCTCAGATCATCGCCGGATTTATCATCGCCGCCGCTGGCATGTGGGTTAGCCGAGACGTCACACCTGAATGGGGTTTCAATCAGTATCTGGCCCTGCAGATCACCCGGTCTGCTGGCCTGGCCTTGGTCATGTTCACCACACAGAACATAACCATGGGAACCCTCCCGCCTGCCCTGATGAAGTCGGCAGGATCTCTGGTCAATCTATCCCGCAATCTGGGCGGAGCCTTTGCCTTAGCGATCTTGACCACGGTCTTGGCCACTCAATCTCTGCAGCATTTCCACGACCTCTCCGCAGGCCTGTCTGTGACCCAACATAACGGAGCGGAGATGATCAACGGATTATCCGACCACATGACCGACTTCGGGGTGAGGCAGCCGCAGGAGGCTGCACTCAAGATGATGTCCCAGATCCTGAGGCGCGACGCCTTGGTCATGGCCTTTAGTGACTGCTACACCCTCTTGGCCCTCGGCTTTCTGTTCGCCGCCGCAGCGTCCTTGACCGCCAAGCCGACCCGTTTAAGCCACGTCCCGCTCGTCCCCAATAGCCTCAAGCCCATCGACCCGGACGAGTGAGCGGTCATCTGAGGTCAGGTTGCGCAGGGCCCAACCATCGAACATGGCTGAAAGTGCGGACTCTAACCGTCGCGTAAAGCCCAGTATATCGCTGTAGGGAGACGATTGGAACAGAAGCGCCACCGCAGACCTTTGCCGATTGAGCGAGGCGCGATCATGGGTGAGCCGGATGATCTGATCGACATAGTCTTGCTCAGAGCGCGCAATACAATCCCTAAGGCCCAAAACCTCAACCGGGTTAGTTGCGGATATATCTTGACTGAAACCGAGTGTCATGACGGGCAAGCCGTCCGCTAGGGCTTGCAGGATAGAGGTATCGAACAGGGCTTGAGGCCCGGTCGGCGCGAGGACGAGGTCGACACGGGCGTGAATAGTATCCGTCGCAGGGGTCTCACCGCGCTCCAGATAGACCAAACGATCAGGATCAATGCCATGAGCGGCGAACTTCGCACTCAAGGTGTTCTGCAATAGGGGATCAACGAAGTAGCGATGCTTGAGCCAGAGTTGCGCCTTGGGCAGGTTACGCAAGGTCTGCGCCCAAAGGCGGATTGTCTGATCGTCTAGGGTTGCGGGATGGGCCAGGCTGGCGAGGACAATCTGGTCCGCAGACTGTTCCGGGGCTTCAAGCGTGTGGATTGACCCTAAACGACCAAACGGGTTTAGGACCGGTCCAATGGGCCAGAGGGTTTCAACAAAGTTCATCTGATCTGCGGCTGCGGCGACGGGATCTGTCACCAACGCATAGTCCATCGTCCCCAGACCACTGGTCACACCATATGGATTCCAACTCACCTGTACCGGCGCGGCCCGGCGGGCCATGACCAATAGACGGCTCTCGGCACCGTGGCCCTCACAATCCACCAAGACATCGATCAGGTCCGCGCGGATCAAAGCATGGGCCTCATCGTCAGACAGATGACCAATAGAGCGCAGGAGCACGCCGGGTATCAGCGTCTCTTGGTCGGCATTGTCGCAATAGACGATGGTTTCCATCCCGCACGAGGCGGTTAGGATCAAACCGAGTGCCTCTGCCGTCGCGGAGGCTCCAAGGCTATAGATCATAAATCCGACCCTCAGGGGCCGATTGGTCGTGCGGCTATTGTTGAAGGATGGCCATTCGTCCGGGTGGCGTTGGTGGATCGTGCCCCAACGCATGGCTTCGAAGGCATGCCGAACCGTGCCGCCTGGACAGTAGGGCAGAATGCTCAAATAGGCGCTGTGGGCGGGGTGGAACTCGTAATGTTCCGCTCCAACGCTCAGTGCCGATTCGGCCTCAAGGGTTCTACCTTGCGCGAACAGGGTTGCGCCATAGCCTAGGAGGGCGGCCCCAGAGGCCTCCTCCCCCATAACGCCGCGCGCCATTCCAAGGCTCGCGGGGCCCATGAGATCGACCGCGATAAATTGGTCCGCGACGGCAAGAGCGTAGGCCGTGTCGATATTGAAGAGGGCGACATCGCCGCCATTATCCTTGACCATCTGCAGGCCATGATAGGCTTGCGCCGTGCGCAAGGTATCGGCCTGCTCATCAGACATCCCCGCCGCGCCATAGGCTGCAGACAGCCAGTAGTGGAGGACCGGCGAAAAGCTATGGGTCTCGATCATCGACAACAGCCGTTCGATCGCGACGCCAGCGCGGCCATAGAGGATTTCGGCGCGAGCGAGAGCCAGATCTTCATCCGTTGCAGCGGTCTTCGACATTTTCAGGTCTCCTATAGAGAGATCTTCGCAGTGCTCGTGCGAGCACAGTTACAGACAACGAATCTGCTAAGCGAAGACCTTCATACCGACCCAAGGGTGTATAAATAGGGTTAAGAGACGGTTAAATTTACCGCCAGATATGGTTAATTTCTAAAATGCTAAAGGCTACTGACCCGTTGAACGAAGGGCAAAGGTAGCCTCGCCTTAAACGTGCCCTCTGCGTCGGGACTGTTGGCATAGTGCAAGCCTGATCGGTGGGGGAGCCAAAGGGGGGATCGCGTTCACCTGATCAAGAACCCGCGTCAAATCAACAAGCGGCTCGCTTCCCGGATGACCATCAGTGCAGTTGCGCGCATGTGGGCCTCGCGGGCGGCATCCAACCCCCAAGCGCCCATTGCCGAATGGGCTGCAGCTGCGACATAGACCTGCCAAAGGGCTAGGCGTCGCAGATTGAGGGGACGCAGGTCATTATAGGCTTGTAAAAATCTATGAGCGCCATCAGCCCCAGTCACGTAGCGCAACTCCAATGCAGTACAGGCCACGTCTGACAAAGGGTCGCCGAAAGCGGCATCCTCCCAGTCTAAGACCCCAACCAAGCGGTCTCCGTTCCAAAGAAGATTGCCCGGCCAGAAGTCACCATGTAACAGCACAGCAGGGCCATCGTTGCGGGTGTTTCCTAGGATTAAGAGCGCTTGGCGTAGCGGGTCAAATTCTTGGTCCTGAGGCAGATAGTCAAACAGCTCGGGGATCGGATCATTGCGCGTTGGCAGCGACGGCAGATCAGTGATTGGCGCAGCATGGATGAAGGCCAGCATCTGCGCGACTGCAACAATGCGAATGTCTGCAGCAGGCGTTGGGAAAGCGGTCTCGCCGTCAATATGATCCAAGATAAGAAATGGATAAGGCATATGCTGCAGGCTTTCATCCAACGCCAAGACCTGGGGGACACAGATCTGCGCGCCGGTTAAGGCCCGCAAGAGGTCGAACTCAAGAGCGGCAGGGTGACCGTTATGGTTGAGACCATGGATGCGAATGACGACGCTTCGGCATGGGCAGCCTTGATCTTCAATGACCAGCCTAAAGACATCCGCGGAAACGCCGCCGCTTAGCCTTATTGCCTGGATCAAGCGTGCACCGGGCATGTGAGCGGCGACGACCGCCCTAAGGGCAGCGTCTGACACTGAGGTTTCTACCCTGATGGGCTGTGGCAGGAGGTCGGACAGGGCTTATTTATCTCGATTTAGTTCATTTGAGATGCCCATAAGGGCGAACCTCGGTCTTTACCAGACTGGATTTCGTAAGGTGTGCCGTCGCCTCCCCTAAAACGCAGCGCGTCTTACCGCATAGAAAACACAAAAACCCCACTGAGTGGCTCTCAAGCGGGTTGTGTGTGTGCGTATAACTGAAGGGTTTTTCGAATGTAACGCTTTGGGTGCGGGGACAGGATTTGAACCTGTGACCTTCAGGTTATGAGCCTGACGAGCTACCGGGCTGCTCCACCCCGCGTCAAAGTCG
>JBEGOG010000144.1:0-5007 GCA_041182125.1 Pseudomonadota bacterium | reverse complement strand
CATTGCGAGCGCAGCGAAGCAACCCAGGGGTCTGCCCCGAACCTGAAGTGATGTTGCCCTAGGTTGCTTCGGTGCGATGCGCCTCGCAATAACGCGGTGTCTTCTTCAAGCTGAGCCGTTGGAAGCAAGAGGGCGTTCGACGACAGGAACGGCCAGAAAGTCCCCAGACCCCTATCGCAGTTTGCATCGGCCTTTGCTAAGGAGTTGCAGCGTGTCGGTGCCGCCGACCTGCGGAGAGATCATGTCCGACCCCAAGGCTCAACAGCGTCTGCAATCGATCGTGATTGACGAGTCGTCTCTTGCTTCCGCCTCGCGCGATCAGGAGCACGAACGCCAGGTCGCGATCTTTGACCTGTTGGAAGACAACTATTTCGAACCGGAGGGCGAGGCGGTCGGGCCCTATGATCTCAAGATCGGGCTGGCCGATAATCGTCTGTTGCTGGACATAGCCGGGGGCAGCTATGAGCGCCGTCACCTCCTGTCCATGTCGCCCTTTAAGAGCCTAATTCGCGACTATTTCATGGTCTGCGACAGCTATTACGACGCTATTCGCAATTCTTCACCGGCCCAGATCGAGGCCTTGGATATGGGACGGCGTGGCCTTCACAATGAAGGCTCCTCGCTGCTGCGCGAGCGTTTGGCCGGTAAGGTGAGTACCGATCTAGACACCTCTAGGCGTCTCTTTACCCTGATTTGCGCCCTCTATCGTCGCGGCTAGAGTAGCGATGATCGCGCCGCCCGAATTGCCGGGAGCTTTACTTTTCGCCTGTAATTTCAATCGTGTGCGCTCTCCGATGGCCTTGGCTCTGACGCGGCTGGCCTTTGGAGATCGCATCTATGTCGATAGCTGTGGCCTGCGACCGGATCGTAGCCAAGAGATCGACCCCTTTTGTGCCGTGGTGCTGGATGAGGTTGGTGCCGACATTTTGGGGCATAGGCCCAAGGGCTTCGATGATCTTGAAGATGGCTCCTTTGATCTCGTCATTTCCCTGACCCCAGAAGCCCAGCATCGGGCCGTCGAACTGGCCAGAGGGCGGGCTGTCGAAATTGAGTACTGGGCGGTGCCCGACCCGACCCTCGTTTCGGGTTCACGGGAGACGGTTTTGGAGGCCTATCGTGCGACCCGCGACCACTTGCTGGAGCGAATCCGCAAGCGGTTCGGCAAAACATCGACTTTCGGCGGTTGAATCGTCTATAGTGTGCGCCTGAGGTTTGGTGCTCCCGTCCGCGACTGTGCGGCATGGGCGGCTTGCCTTATGCAAATTGTCCTTTAGAGAGGCCGTATGGCTAAAGAAGAACTTCTCGAATTTCCTGGCACAGTCGTCGAACTGCTGCCGAATGCGACATTCCGCGTGACGCTTGAAAACGAACACGAAATCATCGCCCACACGGCTGGCAAGATGCGTAAGAACCGTATCCGCGTGCTGGCGGGCGACAAGGTGCTCGTTGAAATGACGCCTTACGACCTGACCAAGGGCCGCATTACCTACCGCTTCAAGTAGGGCAGGGCGATTGTCCTCGGCCCCCTCTCGGGCGTCTTTGGTTCTGGCGAGCGCCAGTCCGCGCCGATTGGACCTGCTACGGCAGGTTGGGATCGCGCCAGACCTCGTTGATCCGGCTGACATTGATGAAACCCCTCTGGCGAAAGAGACCCCGCGCCTCTTGGCCCTGCGGCTAGCCCGTGGCAAGGCCATGGCGGCCTCATCGCGCAATGCGGGGGCATTCGTGATTGGCGCGGACACCGTGGTCGCGGTTGGCCGCCGCGTCCTTCCTAAGGCCGAAACCGAAACCCAAGCGCGTCATTGCCTCGGACTGCTGTCAGGCCGGGGTCATCGTGTGATGACCGGTCTTTGCGTTATCGCACCCGATGGGCGGCGCGCAGAGCGGCTGGTGGAAACCCGTCTAACCTTCAAGCGTCTATCGAAGGACGAGCTTGAATCTTACATTCTCAGCGGTGAATGGCATGGCAAGGCGGGCGGCTACGCCATTCAAGGCCGCGCTGGCGGCTTTGTCATCGAACTCCAAGGGTCCTACCCATCAGTGGTCGGCTTGCCGCTCTATGAGACCCTGTGTCTCCTCGAAGGGCTTGGTTTTCGCCCAACGCAGCCTTCGATCTGAGCCTCGGCCGTGACCGCTCGCCGCCTCTATCTTGATGATGCGCCAGGGGAGCGGAGAGGTGTGGTCACCCTCGATGGCCGACCTGAGCGTCTACTCATCCAGCGCAGTTCCATGCCCAGCCCGACTGCCGGGGAACAGTGGGCCGCGCGGGTGCGTCGAATCGATCGCAGCCTCGCCACCGCCTTCTTGGACCTCGGCCAAGGGTCAGAGACGCTTCTGAACCTAACGGGAGATGCCCTGCGTCTCACTGAAGGGGCCTTGATATCGGTCGACATCACCAGCCCAGCCCGCAGAGGCAAGGGGCCTGTTGCGCGGTTCACCGGTCTGGAGGAGGGTCAGCCGCGCCGGCTTGCGCCCGCACCGACCATCGAGGCGCAACTCAAGGCCTTTGCCCCCAAAGAGGCCATTGTGAGCGGGCCGCTGGCTCGCGAGGTTGCTGATCTGGCTGAAGCGCAGGTCATAGCCGTTGAGCACGGTCTTCCGGGCGGCGGCTCTATCGCAATTGAGACCACGCGCGCCCTCACAGCCATCGACGTTGACCTCGGCGCGAGGGGCGGGGGCGACCCGCGACGGGCCATGCGCCAAGCCAATCTGTCGGCCATAGCCCAGGCGGCGCGGTTGATGCGGCTAAAAGGTTTCGCAGGGCTGGTCGTGTTTGACCTGATCGGCAAGGGGCAGGATGGCGACGCCATCAGCGGCGCTGTGAAATTGGCGTTCGCGCCGGACCAGCCGGGCGTTGTTGTCGGTCCAATCAGTCGGTTCGGTACGCTTGAGTTGGCGATCCCGCGTCGTCAGGCCCCGACTATAGAGCTTCTGTGCGAGGAAGACGGAACCTTCACCACCACCACGCTCGCCCTTCGATTGATGCGGATGGCCGAACAGGAGGGCCGCGCCGATCCCGGTGGGCGGCTAACCCTGATCTGTGCGCCCGCAGTGGCGCAGGCCGCGCAGGCTTTTCTGCCAGACCTAGCGGCGAGAATCGGTCCGCGATATGATCTGCAACCCTTTGCCGAGGGGGCACCCACCCTTGGTCTTGATCATCTGGATGTCAGAATCACATGACGGCGGCCTGTCCCCATTGTCGTAAGCCGGTCGATCCGGCCTATCGGCCCTTTTGCTCCAAGCGCTGTGCGGATGTTGATCTCAATCGCTGGCTGACAGGGGCCTATGTCATTCCAGGCTCCAAACACGCTGAGGGCGATGGTGAATCAGACGAGGATCAAGACCCTGATCCGGATCAGGGGTCCGACGACTAGGCTCGACGGACCTTATGGGTCTAAAGGCGCTTCTTTGTGGAAGAAGGTACAAAACCTGTCTCAGAGGCCTTTTGGATGCTGGACAGGCCGCAGCGCCTGACCTATAGACCTCGCCTCCGCAGCCAAAGCGGACGAAGTCAGCGTCCCTCTGGGATGCCTTGCGGGCCTGGGTAGCTCAGTTGGTAGAGCAGCGGATTGAAAATCCGCGTGTCGGTGGTTCAAATCCGCCCCCAGGCACCACCTTTCCGGATCTCTAATACCCCCCTTGGTTTTCAGGCGCTCGCTAACGGGACAATCGCTGCCCAAAGGGTAGGCATGCGTGACCGATCCGTCGGATAATGGCATAGGTTGCCTATCATCCAGCATGCACGGTCAGGTTTGAACGACGCTGCGTTCGACAAGCGAAAAAGGCACGATCAGTGCCGATTTGGTGCCTTTGACTAAAAATGACCAATTCGAGATGCGATATTTTGTTGCGTTGCGGCATTATTCGGCATCGCATCAAGCTTATCTCAAGCCAACAAGCCTTTAGAGGTGTTGTGCGATGCAGCATCGCAAATTTGTCATCGTGGAGGGCTAAAAAGATTCCCATCGCGAAGGCCTTGACGATGCTGAAAGGGGTTGCCAAAGACCCCCTATCGCAAGTCTAACTTAGCGGTAAGGTTTCGAAGTCCCTCGGGATGAGAGGCCGCGTGCTATTGAAATGGGGTCCGGGTTGCAAGACTGGGCCGCCTCGCTTCGATAGAATGCAAACAGCAGCCCTGCCGACGAACCAAGGCTTGTCCTTGACGAGCGGCAGAACATTTTTCAATAGGGTGGACACGCTCTCGCGCGACGACCCTCTCGGTCCTAACGTGCTAGACCAATCAGGAACTGGCGACAGATGCTCGACAACAAACGAATGACCCCCATCATCGCTCTCTTCGGCGCCCTGGCGCTGCTGGCGAGCACGCCGGCCTTCGCACAGACGGCCGATCAACCCGCTGCCGTCGCCGCTGAAGCCGCGCCCGCAGCCGCAACCGAAGCAGCGCCTGCTGCTGAACCCGGCTCACCAGCCCCGGTTACCATTGACAACCACGGCGGTAAGCTGACCGTCATCGGCATGTTCATGGACGCTGACGCGGTCGTTAAGGTCGTTATGATCGGCCTCGCCCTGTCCTCGGTGTTCTCTTGGACGCTGTTGCTTACCAAGCTTTTGGAATTCGCCTCGCTGATCAAAGCCTCCGACAACTTCGTGGAAGCCTTCCGTGGAGCCAAGTCCATCGACGAAATGGGCAAGATCGCTGGATCTGACGATTTCGTTGGCAATCCTTTGGCCGATATGGCCTCAGCGGCTTGCATGGAAATCGTGCTCTCACGTCAAGCGGGCCTTAAGGTCGGCGGTGAACACCGTGAATCGACAGTCTTGCGGGCTAGCTCTGCAGTGTCGGCGGTTCAGGGTTCCTTGGCTAAGCGTCTCTCGAACGGCATGCAGTTTCTCGCTTCCGTCGCCTCGTCCGGTCCGTTCATCGGTCTGTTCGGTACGGTTTACGGCATCATGAACTCGTTCATCGGTATTGCGAACACCAACACGACCAACCTGGCCGTCGTCGCCCCCGGCATCGCCGAAGCGCTTCTCGCCACCGGTATCGGC